>NZ_RCNW01000159.1:0-147885 GCF_004307605.1 Pseudomonas sp. Sample_24 | reverse complement strand
AGTCCCTTTTTCAAACGCCAAAAAGGAACCAAAAGGCTTTGCCCCGGCGTACGGCACCTCGCTGGGGCTCGGTGTTCCCTCGCTACGGTGTCCATCCGGGGGCATCGCCTACGGTCTGCTTCGCGACGACCTCCTCTCGATGTGTGCGGCTTCGCCGCACGGCGCTACGCGCCCCCCCCCAGATGAACACCTACGCTCGGCCTGCCGAAGGGGCAAAAGATCAAGAGCCGAAGCGAGGCGGCCTACCGGCCGGCCTGATAGGTTGGGTTGGGCATTGATTCTCCCCTGTAGGAGCCAGCCCTGCTGGCGATGGTCGTTAACGATGACGTGCCCTGTCTGGATGATCAGGGTGTCTGGGCGTTTTTCGCGAGCAGGCTAGCTCCTGCAATGGGATTGATGGCATATGGTGGAGGTTTGTTGGCTGGCAGGTCGTCATCGCTGGCAAGCCAGCTCCCACAGGGGAGGAGTACATCTGGCAGGAATTGGTTGGCTGTGAGACCGTCATCGCCAGCAGGCTGGCTCCTACAATGGGGTTGGGGGCATCTGGTAGAGATTGGTCGGCTGGCAGGCGGTCATCGCTGGCAAGCCGGCTCCCACAGAAGAGCAAAAGCAAGAGCAAGAGTAAGAGCAGAACGCCATACAACCGCCGTTGCTTCTAACCACTCAACAGGCCGAGCGTTAGCTCGCCTGCAGCTTTTGATCTTGATTCACCCGCCCCATCGGCAGGCTGAGTGGAGGCGTTCATCCGGGGGTGGGCGCGCAGCGCCGTGCGGCGAAGCCGCACACATCGAGAGGAGGTCGTCGCGAAGCAGACCGGAGGCGATGCCCCCGGATGAATGCCGGAGCGAAGGTACCCCGAGCCCCAGCGAGGGGCCGTACGTCAGGGGCGAGCGTTTTTTGCTTACTTTTTTAGGCGCTTGTAAAAAGTGAGTCGCCGTAAGGGCGAAACCATAAGTGGCCGTTACCGAAGCAACGGATATACACAAAAAACAACCCAGAACCTGGTCGACCCAAAGGCCGCCAAGGTCAAGATCCAACATCAAGCCAAACTCTTGCTCACCACCTCAAACACATCACTGGACAACTGCCCCGAATTCAAAATCCGCTCCAGCTCGCCCTTCATCAACGCCTGACGCGCATCGTCATACTTGCGCCAGCGAGTCAAAGGCGCCAACTGGCGAGAAGCAATCTGCGGATTGAAGCCGTTCAACTCGATCACCAGATCCGCCAGGAAGCGATACCCGGAACCATCCGCCGCATGGAAATTGATCAGGTTCTGCCCGGCAAACGCACCGATCAACGCCCGCACCTTGTTCGGGTTCTTGATGTTGAACGCCGGGTGCTGCATCAATGCCTTGACCCGCTCCAGCCCGCCCGGCAACGTACTGCCGGCCTGGACACTGAACCACTGATCCATGACCAACGGATTGTCCTTGAAGTGCTCGGCGAAGCTCGCCAGTGCCTTGGCTTTTTGCTCTTCGAAGGGCGAGTTGACCAACACCGCGAGGGCGGTCAGGCGTTCGGTCATGTTGTCGCACGCGGCGAACTGCTCCAGTGTCGCGGCCAATACTTCTGGCTTGCCGCTGAGCATCAGGTACGACAGCGCGATGTTCTGCAAGGCACGGCGGGCGAAATGTTCGGCTTCGGCCACATACGGGGTTTGCTTGGACAAGTCGCGGTTGGCTTGATAACGCAGCCACAAGGCCTCGAACAGCGCATCCGCCAACTGCTTGCGGGCAAACTCGCGGGCGGTGTGGATGGCGTCCACATCGGCCACTTCACTGATTTCGGCCAAATAAGCTTCGCTTGGCAGCGAAAGCATTTCGGCGACCATCGCCTGATCCAGCGACTCATCGGACAGCACGGTACGCAAAGCGGATACCAGACGCTGATCCAGCACCAGCGCTTCGCCCTTCTGTTGCTGGGCGATCAATTCCTGCAACACCTGCACCGACAATTGCTGGCCGGCATCCCAGCGGTTGAAACCGTCGCTGTCGTGTTGCATGAGGAACATCAACTGATCGCGGCTGTACGGGAAGCTCAGTTTCACCGGGGCCGAGAAGCCGCGCAGCAGCGATGGCAGCGGCTGTTCGGCGATGTCGACGAAGGTGAATGTCTGCTCGGCTTCGGTCACCGAGATCACCCGCGAGGTGCCTTGCGCCGACGCTTCACCAGCCAGACGCAGGGCAATTTCAGCACCCTTGCTGTCCAGCAGACCGAGCTCCACCGGGATCACGAACGGCAGTTTTTCGACCTTGTCCGGAGTCTGCGGGCAGCTCTGGCGGAAGGTCAGGCTGTAGGTTTTTGCTGCAGCGTCGTAGGACTCGCTCACTGCCAGTCGTGGCGTGCCCGCCTGGCTGTACCAGCGCTTGAACTGGGTCAGGTCCACGCCGTTGGCGTCTTCCATGGCCTTGATGAAGTCGTCGCAGGTCACGGCCTGGCCGTCGTGGCGCTCAAAGTACAGGTCGCTGCCTTTACGGAAGCCTTCGGCGCCAAGCAAGGTATGGATCATGCCGACCACTTCCGAACCCTTTTCGTACACGGTCAGGGTATAGAAGTTGGAAATCTCGATGAAGCTGTCCGGGCGCACGGCGTGAGCCATGGGGCCGGCGTCTTCGGCGAACTGGTGGGTACGCAGGTACGCCACGTCCTGGATGCGCTTGACCGTCGCCGAGTTCATGTCGGCGGAGAAATGCGAATCGCGGAATACGGTAAAGCCTTCCTTGAGCGACAACTGGAACCAATCGCGGCAGGTCACGCGGTTGCCCGACCAGTTGTGGAAATATTCGTGGGCGACGATCGCTTCGACCCGCTGATGCGCGGCGTCGGTGGCGGTTTCGGCGCGGGCCAGCACGGCGCTGGAGTTGAAGATGTTGAGGCCCTTGTTCTCCATCGCGCCCATGTTGAAATCGTTGACCGCGACGATCATGAAGATGTCCAGATCGTACTCGCGACCGTAGACCTCTTCGTCCCAGCGCATGGACTTCTTCAGGCTGTTCATGGCGTGCTGGCATTTGTCGATGTTTTCCGGCTCGACATAAATGCGCAGCGCCACGGTGCGCTCGGTCATGGTGGTGAAGGTGTCTTCGACGCACCACAAATCACCCGCCACCAACGCGAACAGGTACGCCGGCTTCATGAACGGGTCTTCCCAGGTCGCCCAGTGCCGGCCATCTTCGCCGGGGCCGCTGGCAATCGGATTGCCGTTGGACAGCAGCACCGGATAACTGTGCTGCTCGGCGACCACGGTGGTGGTGAACTTGCTCATCACGTCCGGGCGGTCGAGGTAATAGGTGATCTTGCGAAAGCCTTCGGCCTCGCACTGGGTGCAGAACATCGTGCCGGACTTGTACAGGCCTTCCAGCGCGGTATTGGTTTCAGGATGGATCTTGACGCTGGTATCGACCGTGAAGGTAGCGCTGGTCGGGTGCAGGGTCAGGTGATTGTCGGTCAGTTGATATTGCGCCGCTGTAAGCGCCTGATCGGCCAGCGTGACCGATAGCAGTTCCAGTTGCTGGCCATCCAGCACCAGCGGCGGCAGGCCCGGACCGCGTTCGGGGTTGCGGCGCATCACCAGTTGCGCGTGGACCAGGCTGTGGTCCTCGAACAACTCGAAGGTCAGGTGCGTTTCGTCAATCAGGTACTCAGGGGCCTGATAGTCCTTGAGGTAGATCATCTTCGGTTGTTCGGTGCGCATGCTGGAGTCCTTAACTATGCACGGCGAGCTGATAGGCCGTGTACTTACGAATATTGATCACGCCGGTGTCGAAGATCAGGTATTGGCCTTTGATCCCCATCAGCGTGCCTTCGGCAATCGGATGCTTGTCCAGGTTGAAGCTGACGATTTTCGCCGGATACTGCTCGACCGGAAAGCGGATTTCGAGCGGTTCGACGTCGGCAATCGTCTGGATCGCCTGTAGGCCGAATCGTTCCTGCAATCCTTGCAGGCCCTCGGCACAGCGGTCGAACAACTGGTCACGGATCTGTGGCAGGTCCACCGATATTGCATCGCCCTTGAGCAAGGCACGCCAGTTGGTCTTGTCCGCTACCTGGCTGCGGAACAGGTCTTCGACGAAGCCCGATTGCTGGCGTGTGGAAACCCGCATGATCGGCAACGCCTGGCTGGCACCCTGATCGATCCAGCGGGTCGGCAACTGGGTAGCGCGGGTGATGCCGACCTTTACCCCGGATGAATTCGACAGGTAGACGATGTGATCGGTCATGCAGAACTTCTCGCCCCACTCCGGCTCCCGGCAGGTGCCGGCGTCGAAATGACAGCGCTCGGGGCTCATGATGCACACGTCACACTGGGCCAGTTTGGTCATGCACGGGTAACAGTACCCCTGGCTGAAACTGGTTTTGGTCTTGCGTCCGCAATGGGTGCAGTGGATCGCTCCCAGATATTCCAGGCGCACCGTGGTGCCGATCAAAGGGTTGACCGGAACCTCTGCGTCGCCCAGACGAAATGCGTATTGCACGTTCGGCCCGTCCAGGCGCGCCGACATTTTGCTGATTGCACCGCGGCCAATCTCGATCAATGGATGGCATCCGACTTGAACAGGATGTTGGGCACTTGAATCGACTTGGAGCTGCATTCTTGCGGACCCATGTAGCCAGTACGCTCTTCCTCGGGCAGGTTCTGGATTTCCCAGGCGATCATCGCTTGCAGCGACAGTTCGCGTTGCTCGGCGGTGAGCTTGCCACCGTCGGACCATTTACCGATTTCCACCGCCAGCTTCAGGCTCTGGTAGATGTCCGGGGTGATGTTCTTGATCATTTCGTTAAAAGAGGACATTGGGTCTCCGCGTTCTCTATACACAACGGTTTCAGACGGTCAGTTTACGGCGGTTGTACAAACCACCCAACAAACCGGTCAAGCATCCGACGAGCAACCCGCTGACGTGGGCCGCGTTGGCGATTTCGCCGAAGCCGATCATCGAGACCAGCCCGGACAGGCACAGCAGCAACCACACCAGCATCATCGCCAGCACGCCACGGGGCAGGCGGTAAGCGGCGTTCGGCGACAGCAACTGGAAGATCCAGCAATGCCCCAGCAGACCGTAAAGCACCCCGGACAATCCGCCGAACAGGGTCGGGCCGCTGAAAACAAACTGAACGTAGTTGGAGACGAGGCTGAACAGCAAGGTCAACCCGACCAGGTTGATAGTGCCCTGGCGCGATTCGATGCGTCGTCCCAGCTCCCAGTACCACATGCCGTTCATGGCCAGGTGCAAAATGCCGAAGTGGATCAGCATCGGCGTCACCAGTCGCCACCACTGCCCCGCCGCCAGGCTGTCAGCCAGGGGCACGAAATGGATGTATTCGCCGACGACGCGGAAATCGAGGAAGGTCAGCCAGCGCAGCGTATCGAGATTGTCGCCGAGCAACGTGATCGCACCGACGATCAGACTCAGGATCAGCACCAGCGCCGTGGCTTTTGCGTGGCGAACCTGCTCGGCGAACCCCGGACGCTTTCGGGTTTGCGCCGGCTGGATGTCCAGTTGTTGATCGGGGTCGCCCGCCGGGAAGCGTTCGTAGAGCGCACGGACGTCTTCGCTGATGTTCTGCGGCACCCACAACACCTGCTCACCGGACTCTTCGCTGACCCGATGCGGCACCTGCATGCGTTCCAGCAATTTGACGAAGCCGCTCAGGTCTACCGCCAGGGGCAGACGCAACACCGCTACTGCACTCATCGCAGAACCTCTGGCCGCTCGACATCGACCCAGACGAATTTATGCGGATCGAGCCGCGTTTCCTGATCCAGCCGATAGGCAACCAGTTTGCCGTAGAGCACGGCACTGTAATCCAGGCACGCCAGGTTCGGGCGGATCGGTGCCGGTTTACCGCTGCGCCAATAATGTCCGACGAACAGCAACGGTTCATCGATGCCGTAACGCAGCAGCATGTTTTTCTCGGTCGAAGACAGCGGTGTGCGGGCCACCGGGTCCGGTAAGGCGTCAGGCTGGAAGACGATGTCGCCGTAGGTTTGCGGATCGTCTTCCCAGAACTTGGTGCGGAAGAACGACCGCACCAGGCCATCGCCGCTGGTCATGGTCAGGCCGTCAGGCAGGCGCATGTCGGTGCCGCGCAGCAAGCGGTCGAAAACGGTGCAGGCAAATGAGCCCGACTGGGCCGAAGCCTGGAGGAAGTGCTCGTCGATACAGCCATCGGGAAACAACTGGCGCAAAGGTTCAATCAGCCCGGCATCCCAGCAGGCATGCACTACCCGGAAACGCCCGGCATCGACGAACAGCGGCAGCTCATAGAACCATTGCTGGAAGTCATGCCAGTCGCCGGGATGATGTTCGAACTGGGTCAGGGTTTCCTGAAGCAGCCGGGCATGGCGCGGCGTGTGCTCGCGCACGAACTGCTTGCCACTGCCGGGCAGTGCCGGCGTGACCCAGCCCAGCGCGTTGAACTCGTGGTTGCCCATGATGCACAGCGCCTGCCCGGCCTCGACCATGTCGTGGACGAT
The DNA here is from genome assembly GCF_004307605.1 of Pseudomonas sp. Sample_24. Classification (NCBI taxonomy): domain Bacteria; kingdom Pseudomonadati; phylum Pseudomonadota; class Gammaproteobacteria; order Pseudomonadales; family Pseudomonadaceae; genus Pseudomonas; species Pseudomonas sp. Sample_24. Next base: position 141,407 of record NZ_RCNW01000159.1, on the reverse strand, counting down.
GTGCAACGCCTCGCGAATTCGCGGGCCACGGTCGATGATGTCGCCGACGAACACCGCCATGCGCGACGCATGGCGCCAGACGCCACCGTGCTTGTGATAACCGAGCCGGTCGAGCAAATGCTCAAGGGTCATTGCGCAACCGTGCACGTCACCGATCAGGTCGTAGCTACGCGCGGGATCGAGCATCAGTCGCCTCCACCACCCAACTTGCTGCCCCAGCCGAGCTTGGTCCGGCAGACTTCGTAGTAGTTGTGGTCGAGCGGATGAATCAACCGCAGCTTCTGGGCTTTCTTGCTGACGGTGATGGTGTCGCCGGGCGCACAGGTAAAGTGGTTCTGCCCGTCACACGAGACTTGCGGGTAAATCTGCATATCCTTGGACACGACGATTTTCAGCTCACTGTTGCCATCGACCACAATTGGCCGACCCGACAAGGTATGGGGGTACATCGGCACGATTACAATGGCGTCGAGCTTGGGATGCATGATCGGCCCGCCGGCAGACAGCGCGTAGGCGGTGGAACCGGTCGGCGTGGCGACGATCAGGCCGTCGGCCTTCTGGCTGCAGACGAACTGGCCGTCGATGTACAGCTCGAACTCGATCATCCGCGTGGATTTGCCGGGGTGCAGCACCACGTCGTTCAGCGCATCGCCCTGGCCGATAGCCTCGGCATGCCGGCGAACTTCAGCCTGCAACAGGAAGCGGTTCTCCACCAGATAGTGGCCATCGAGCACTTCGGCGACCTTGAGTTCCAGCTCGTCAGGGCGGATATCGGTCAGGAAACCAAGACTGCCCCGGTTGATCCCCAGTACCGGAATATTGTGCTTGGCTAACGCCCGGGCGGCACCGAGCAGGCTGCCGTCACCGCCCACCACAATCACCATGTCACAGACTTCACCGAGCATCTTGCGCGACGAGGTTTGCAGGCCATGACCCGGCAGGACTTCGGCGATGGTGTCTTCGAGGATCACGTGCAGGTGACGATCGAGCAGAAACCGTTTCAGTCGGCGGACGGTATCCAGCACCTGGGAACTGCCCAGGCGACCGATGATGCCGATATTGCGAAATTGCTCCATGGGGCTCCTGCTGGGAATCTGTGCGACGACGAAAAACACGATTATGGGCGAAAGCCGCTGATAGACAAAATCCTTTCAGTCTCAAGGGTGTGCTCGGGTTTCGGGCTATGCTCGCAAGATGATCCTATTTCCAGATTTGCTCCAGCTGCCCCACCAGTTGCGCCACCCCGAAGTGCGCGACCTGGCATGGGTCATCCTCGCGCCGCCGATGCTCGCCGACACACCGTGGCCGCAACGCCACCCGCTGGCCGGCAGCGACTGGGTGCAGGCACCTGAGCGCCTGGAACACTGGCTGCGTCAGCTGGACCAGGACAGCTACGGACTGCTGCACTGGCTGGCCCAGGCCCGCACCCGGCGTCTTGGCTTGTACTACGAGCGTCTCTGGCAATTTGCCGTGGAGCATGCGCCCGGCATCGAACTGATCGCCGCCAACATGCCGATCCGGCGCGAAGGCCATACGCTCGGCGAGCTGGACATGCTGCTGCGTGACCGCGACGGTGTGCATCACCTGGAACTGGCGATCAAGCTGTATCTGGGCCCTCAATCAGGTGATGGATGCGACACCGCGCAATGGCTTGGCCCCGGCTGTCACGATCGACTGGACCGCAAGCTGGCGCACCTGAGCCAGCATCAACTGCCGATATCCGCACGTCCCGAGAGCCGCGAAGTGCTGGCAGCGCTGGATATCCGCCAGTTCACCGCGCATTTGTGGCTGGGCGGCTATTTGCTCTATCCATGGCCGGGGCAAGCGGCAGCACCGAGCGGTGCACATCCACAACATTTGCGCGGTCGTTGGTTGCATCAAAAGGATTGGCAGGATTTTGTCGAGCAAAGTCCGCCGGGGCGCTGGCAACCCCTGCCCCGCCACGCTTGGCTGGCGCCGGCGCACTACTCGGCGGAACACACCTGGAACGTCGAGCAATTGAACGCCTGGCTGTGCGACCTCGACCCGCTGGCGCCGGCACAATTGCTGGTGCGTTTGACCGAAAATGCCCATGGCGACTGGGAAGAAGCCGAGCGATTGTTCCTGGTGTCGGACCTTTGGCCGAATGTACCCGGCCAAGGCTGATCCGAATCTTGTGCGAACTTTTGAACCAGCTTTTCAACAATCTAAATGGACAACCGCAAAGCCAGCGCCGCCAACGTCACCAACAACACCGGCACCGTCAGCACGATCCCGACCTTGAAGTAATACCCCCAGCCGATCCGGATGTTTTTGCGTTCCAGCACATGCAGCCACAGCAAGGTTGCCAGACTGCCTATCGGGGTGATTTTCGGCCCCAGGTCACTGCCGATGACGTTGGCGTAGATCATCGCTTCCTTGACCACCCCGCTCGCCTGGCTGGCATCGATGGATAGCAGTCCGATCAACACCGTCGGCAAATTGTTCATGATCGAGGACAACAACGCGGTCAACACCCCCGTGCCCATTGCCGCGCCCCAGACACCGAACTCGGCAAAGCCATTGAGCCAGCCCGCCAGATAGCCTGTGAGTCCGGCGTTGCGCAGGCCGTAGACCACCAGATACATGCCAAGCGAGAAAATCACGATGTGCCAAGGCGCTTCCTTCAGCACTTTGCGCGTGGAAATCTTGTGACCACGGGCGGCAATCGCCCACAGCAAGGCCGCGCACACGGCCGAAATGGCACTGATGGGAATGCCCAGCGGTTCCAGCGCGAAGCAGCCGAGCAGCAGAATCACCAGCACCGCCCAGCCGGCGTAGAACGTCGCCTTGTCATGGATCGCCGACGCCGGATGTTCCAATTGCTCAGGGTCATAGTTTTTGGGGATGTCGCGGCGGAAAAACCACATCAATACCGCCAAGGTAGCCGCGACACTGACCAGGTTGACCGGGATCATCACCGCCGCGTACCGGTTGAAACCGATGTTGAAGAAGTCAGCGGAAACGATGTTCACCAGGTTCGACACCACCAGCGGCAGGCTGGCCGTATCGGCAATGAAGCCGGCGCCCATGACGAACGCCAGCGTCGCCGCCGGAGAAAAACGCAATGCCAACAGCATGGAAATCACAATGGGCGTGAGGATCAGCGCCGCGCCGTCATTGGCGAACAACGCCGACACCAATGCCCCGAGCAACACCATGTAGGCAAACAACTGGCGCCCACTACCCCTTCCCCAACGGGCCACATGCAGCGCTGCCCAGGCAAAAAATCCGGCCTCGTCCAGCAACAAACTGATGATGATCAGTGCGACAAAGGTTCCGGTGGCGTTCCAGATGATTTGCCACACCAATGGAATGTCGCTCAGGTGCACAACGCCGAACATCAAAGCCAGCACCGCGCCCAGTACCGCGCTCCAACCGACGCCGAGCCCTTTGGGTTGCCAGATCACCAGCGTGATCGTCAGCAGGAAAATCAGTGACGCTACAAGCATGCGCAGCTGCCTTTAAAGAATGGAGAGATAATCAGCAGCAACGAACCGGTCGGTCTGTCATCGCCTGCAGACGTGCCACATCGGCGGCAAGCCAATCAGCATTGGCCGCCAACGCTTCTTGCAGCATCGTGGCGACCCAAGGTTCAAGTTGCGGGTTCAATCGGTAATAAACCCATTGCCCCTGCCGTCGATCCGTCAGCAAGCCATTACTGCGCAATTGCGCCAGGTGACGGGAAATTTTCGGTTGGCTGAGGTCAAGCGCAGCCGTCAGCTCGCATACGCACAGTTCGCCTTCACGAGCGATCAGCAAGGCAACACGACTGCGAGTGTCATCGGCCAAGGCCTTGAAAACATCGACGGGACTGCGGAAGTCGGACATGAAAACACGCCTCTGTGCGAACGAGGCGTGAATATATGGAATTTCGAATATACAGTAAAGCACTGCCTGGAAAAGCACATCCGGCGCTCCGTCACCCGGAGCGCCAGAAGCGGCAATCACAGCTTTTTGTGTTGCTCGACCCACTGCCCATAGGCATTGATGAAACTCTGCAGGAACGGCTTGACCGACTCCGACAGTTTGCCGGCCTCATCAAACGCCGAGCCAGCGCCGCCCAGATAGGCCTCGGGTTGCTGCATCAGCGGCACATTGAGAAACACCATGGACTGGCGCAGGTGATGGTTGGCGCCGAAACCGCCAATCGCGCCCGGCGAAGCGCTGATCACCGCGCCTGGTTTGCCGCTCCAGGCACTCTTGCCATACGGGCGCGAACCCACGTCGATCGCATTTTTCATCGGGGCCGGCACAGAACGGTTGTATTCAGGAGTAACGAACAACACCGCGTCGGATGAGCTCACTTGTTGTCGGAAAGTGCTGTAGGCTGCCGGCGGTGTATCAACATCGATATCCTCGTTGTAAAGCGGTAGATCGCCAATTTCAACGATAGTGAGCTTCAGATTCGCCGGCGCCAGATCGGCCAGGGCGAGCGCGATCTTGCGGTTGATCGATGCTTTGCGCAGGCTGCCGACGATAACGGCGACGTTATAGACACTACTCATGGAAGACTCTCGATTGTCCGTGGGGGAGCCTGTAGTTATAGATGATCGGACGATGTTTCAACCAGTAAACACAGGTATATCTGCGTCCTGATTATTTTTTTCGAGCAGGAAAACTTACCGTGCTCGACGGCGGTCTACAAAGCCGTCAATCAAGTGTTTTATCTCCAGAGGTTCTAAGCAGATGGCAGCAGTACTCGTCGGTCAGTTCCATGCAAGAGACGCGGAAGGCCGTATTTATTCGGTACACGAGTTTCAGGAGTCCACCCCGTCCGCAGACGGTTCCGGGCCTGCAACCACGTACAAACTGGCCATTGGCGATCGGGTCAACAAAGTTGATGACAATGAGTTCATGCTGGTGCAAACGGGCGTCACTCTCACCCGTGAGCCGGCAACCTGCGTCGCGTCATAACTCGATGTTATGAGCAGAAGTCATATGCGCGGACTTGGGTTAGGATTCAGTGACTGACTCCTCACCTGCTGAACATGGACTTCACGCATGCGCTTACGCCATATCGAAGTGATCCAGGCGCTCCTTCAGACCGGTCACACAGGCACCGCCGCCGAATGGTTGCAGTTGCCGGTGGCCGAGGTCGAAGGTATTTTGCGCGACGCAGAGGGCCAGTTGGGTTTCATGCTGTTCTCCAGCGTGCGCGGGCGGTTGCAGGCTACGCGCGAAGCACGGGAGCTCCAGGTAGAAATTGCCCGCGTCTACGATGCGCTTGAACCGGTGCAACGCCTGGCCAATAGCCTCAAACAATACCTGGCACCGCCGTTACGCATCATCTGCACCCCGCCCCTCGCCCAACAATTGTTGCCACAAAGCATCGCGGCCTTGCGCCGACGCCTGCCCGGCGCACCTTGCACCCTCCTGAGCCAGCCCACCCGGGACATCGTCAAAAGCCTTTTGCTGCGCGAAAGCGACCTGGGCCTGAGCCTGCATGACCCGGATCGCGCAGAAATCGATTGCCAGGTGATTGCCCAAGGCAAGCTGCAATTGCTGGCTCCCCATGGCTGGCTGCAACCGAAGCAAAAGTACATCTCCCTGCAAGACCTGGCTGGCCAGGCGATGGTCGGTCTCGAAGGCCATGACCCGCTGAGCCCCGCTCTGGAAAACAAGCTGCATGGCTTGCGTCCGGCACCGGTGATCCAGACCCGGGTTCAGACCCACCAGATGATGCGCAGCATGGTCGAAGCCGGTGAAGGCCTGGCCATTGTCGACCCCTTTACCGCCCTCGGTGCCAAATCGGCCGGGCTCGATGTATGCCCACTGGCACCTGCCGTACCGATCAGCGTCTACGCATTGACCTTGAAGAACGGCGAGCCATCCCCCGCCGTCCAGACCTTGCTGACCATCATCACGGAACAAGCCGCGGCGATGCTGACGAACTGATCGGGTTTTCCAGCGGGTTATCGAACAATCGATACCAGAACAGCGCGACCTCGGCAGTATTGGGGTCAATGCCGCGATAGCGCAGGTGGTCGATGCCGCCAATCACATAGCCACAACGCTCGTACAAGCGGCAGGCACCGAGGTTGTTGTTCTGGGTTTCGAGCATGATGCCCGGCAGTTTCTTCTTGCGACTCCAGAACTGCGCCACATCCAGCAACGCCTTGGCCACCCCGTGGCGCCGCGCCGGAGCGTGCACCGCCAGTTCGTCGATATGGGCAAAACCGTTCCAATTGGTGCTGATCACCAAGTGCCCTACCGGCTCGTCATCCAGGAATGCCATGAAAATCGCACTGTCCGGTGCATCGCGAAAACTGCTGAATTCCTCGGGATCGATGCCATAGCATTTACGATAAGGGGTAATGGGGGTGACTCGCCATTGCTCGACCGGCTGCCCTATTTCAGGCGCTCCGTAGGCGGCAACCTCAAAACTGAAATCGCTGCCCCAGATGTAGGCAGCAAAACCTTCGTCGGCGACGCGCACCGACAGCCCTGGATGATTCGGATTCATGACCGGCTGCATACTGGGAAAGGTCCTCATTCCTTGATGCAATCGACGGTGTAGTGCCGCCCATTGCCCTCGTCTTCATGTTGCAATCCGTGCACATCAGCAACGAACCCCGGAAAATTGCTATCGAACGTGCGAGCAAACGCCAGGTAGTCAATGATTGAGCGGGTCGCTCCGGTAAAACGCTCCCCTGGCATTATCAACGGAATGCCCGGGGGATACGGCACCAGCATCACGGCAGCGATTCGCCCATCCAGCGCATCGATCGATACGGCTTCGACTTCGCCACGTACCAAATGATCATAGGCGTCAGCCGGCTTCATGGCGATTTCCGGCATGACCGTGTACATGCGTTTGAGGTGTTTGGCCGTGGCATTGCTGCGATAACAGGCATGCAACTGATCGCACAGGTCACGCAGCCCCATGCCCTGATAGCGCGTGACATGTTGCTGTGCCACGCACGGCAGACAGCTGGCCAGACTGACGTTGGCGTCATAGCTGCGCTTGAACTCCAGCAATTCGGTGAGCAACGTGCTCCATTTGCCCTTGGTGATACCCATGGAAAACAGCACCAGGAACGAATACAACCCGGTCTTTTCCACCACCAGCCCACGCTCCCAAAGGAATTTGCTGACAACCGCTGCGGGAATCCCACGTTCACTGAGCGCACCACCGGCGGTCAACCCCGGCATCACCAGGGTGACCTTGATCGGATCGAGCAACACGTAATCGTCGGTCACGCCGCCAAAGCCGTGCCAGTCAGCGTCCGGTTGCAGCAACCAGTCTTCGGTGACCACGCGGTTGATGCCTTCAGCCGAAGGTGGCTGCCAGATGGAAAACCACCAGTCATCCGCCGCGATGTGTTGACGCAAGTTGGCCAGGGCGCGGCGAAAGCTCAAGGCCTCATCGAACATCTCCTGTAACAGCGAACGACCGGCCGGCCCCTCCATCATGGCCGAAGCGACATCCAGCGAGGCGATGATGCCGTACTGCGGCGAGGTCGAGATGTGCATCATGAACGCTTCGTTGAAACGGTCTCGGTCCAGCTGTCTTGCACCGCCGTCCTGCACGTGAATCATTGATGCCTGGCTGAATGCCGCCAGGAGCTTGTGGGTGGAATGGGTCGTGAACACCAACGGACTGTCCTGTCCACGGGAGGTGCCCATGCCATAACGCCCGCTGAAAAACTCATGAAACGCCGCGTAGGCATACCAGGCTTCGTCGAAGTGCAATACCTCGACGCTGTTGCCCAGTTGCTGCTTGATCAGCTCGGCGTTGTAGCAGAGGCCGTCGTACGTCGAGTTGGTGACTACCGCGAGCTTGACCTTGGGCGCCCGGCCCTTGGTCAACGGGCTGGCGTCGATCTTGGCCTGAATCGCTTCGGGACTGAATTCGCTCAAGGGAATCGGACCGATGATCCCCAGTTCGTTACGCTCCGGGCACAGGTACAACGGGATGGCGCCAGTCATGATGATCGAATGCAACACCGATTTATGGCAATTGCGGTCCACCAACACCAGGTCATCGCGGGCGACCATCGAATGCCAGACGATCTTGTTGGCGGTGGACGTGCCATTGATGACGAAGAACGTATGATCGGCGCCAAAATTGCGCGCCGCCCGGGCCTCGGCTTCGGCCAGTGGGCCAGTGTGGTCCAGTAAAGAGCCTAGTTCTGGCACCGACACCGACAGATCCGAGCGCAGGGTGTTTTCCCCAAAAAACTGATGAAACGCCTGCCCCACCGGACTCTTGTGGTACGCCACGCCACCACCGTGTCCGGGGGTGTGCCACGAATAGTTGGAATCGGCGGTGTGTTGCACCAAGGCTTTGAAGAACGGCGGCAGCAACCCATCCAGATATTTGCGTGCGGCCCGCGCCACTTGCCTTGCGAGAAACGGCACCGTGTCTTCGAACAGATAGAGAATGCCGCGCAACTGATTCAGCTCGGCCATCGCGTCGGCGGGTGCGTTTTCCAGGGTCACTTGCTCGCCGAGGGCGAAAATCGGTAGATCGGGCGCACGCACTCGCGCCAATCCGATCAGTTCGGCCATATTCTGTAACAAATGCGAGTGAGCGCTGGCGTCCTCCGCCGCGATCAACATGCACGAGAGGCCGTGATGGGTGGATGCGACCAAGCGTCCTTCGGTGTAGTCCATCGCCGAAACGATACTGAAACCTTCCTGTTCCAGCTCCCGGGCGATTCCACGCACACGGTCGCCGGCAACGGTGTCGGCCTTTATGTCGCGATGGACGATCAGGACCGGGAATTTCAAATCTTTATACATGGGGCTCAGTGTCCTGAGGCGGCAGGCCAGAGCCTGCCAATCACCTCAGGGTAGAGGGTCGCAGCCGATGTGGCGAGTGCGTTGCACTGAAGCGGTACCGGCGCCGCACTATTTTGTAGCGAAAATTTTTTTTGTAGGGGCAAGGCTTGCCTGCGATAGCGATCTTTTAAACGCTATCGCGAGCAAGCTTTGCTCCTACAGATGACCGCAGATAGATGACCGTAGACAGATGAGCGCATGCAGATGAGCGCACATCAGGCCTGCGCTGCCGCCTCAGCCAATTGCAACCACAACGCCGGAGCGCCCGCGGATTTGCTGATGATTTCCAGGCGCGCTGCGTGCTGGGCCAATTCTTCTTCACTGGCGCGAATGATGCGGGCTGGCGTGCGACCAGCCGGCAAACGGCGGATCTCCGTGGCGGAGTTGTCAGCCCCCTCACCGGAACCATTGCCGTCGGAGGCATTGCCGGCCAGCGAGAGACTGGTCTGGCCGCCCGTCATGGTCAGGTAGACGTCAGCAAGAATCTCGGAGTCGAGCAAGGCGCCGTGAAGTTCACGACCGGAGTTGTCGACGCCATAGCGTTTGCACAGGGCATCGAGGCTGTTGCGCTGCCCGGGGTGACGTTCCCGGGCCATCATCAGCGTATCGAGGATCGTACAGTGCTGCGTGATGTCCGCACGATCGTGCTGGCCCATCAGAGCGAATTCGTTGTTGATGAAGCCAACGTCGAACGCCGCGTTATGGATGATCAGCTGCGCGCCCTTGATGAATTCAAAGAATTCCTCGGCCACTTCAGCGAAACGCGGCTTGCCTACCAGAAACTCGTTGGTGATGCCGTGGACGCCGATGGCACCCTCGTCACTTTCACGGTCCGGTTGCAGGTAAACGTGAAAATGCCGACCGGTCAGGCGCCGACCGATCAACTCGACACAACCAATTTCGATAATCCGGTGGCCGTCGGTCACCGGCATGCCGGTGGTTTCGGTATCGAGTACAACGGATCTGGTGGCCATCAGTGCTCAGCTCTCAATCGGTCAATCGTGCAAAAGCGGCGATGTTAACACGCTCGCTGGGGTCTTTGATTGATCGTTCCCACGCTCTGCGTGGGAATGTCTCAAGGGACGCTCCGGGTTCCAATGGGACGCAGAGCGTCCCGGGCTGCATTCCCACGCAGAGCATGGGAACGATCAGCAGGCACACATTCAGTCTTGTTTGTAACCGCGCACTTCATCCACGCCGCGGTTGGCCAGTTGGTCAGCGCGCTCGTTGCCGTGATGGCCAATGTGCCCGCGCACCCACTTCCAGGTGACGTTGTGGCGGTTGACCTGTTCGTCGAGCAGTTTCCACAGGTCGGCATTCTTCACGGGTTCTTTCGCTGCAGTTTTCCAGCCGCGTTTTTTCCAGTTGGCCATCCACTCGTTGATGCCTTTCATGACGTACTGGGAGTCGGTCACCAGCAGCACATCGCATGAACGCTTGAGTTCTTCCAGGCCGCGAATCGCGCCCATCAACTCCATGCGATTGTTGGTGGTGTTGGCTTCGCCTCCCCAGAGTTCCTTTTCAACGCCCTTGCACACCAGCAACGCACCCCAGCCGCCAGGGCCAGGGTTGCCTTTGCAGGCGCCATCGGTGAAGAGTTCTACGCTATCGCTCATGCAATCTATCCAGAAAATGCGGTGGCTCGCCGATCGTTGATCGACAACGCCCGAGACCGGGGCAACCCGGTCGGAAAATGATATGAGGTATTACGGCTCGATATTGCGACGATTGACCTTGGCCATCGGCAGCGGAATCAACTTGCCCATTGTTTCGCGGCGTTCCTGACGCAGCGGCCGCAGGCCTACGACGATCTTGCGCGCCACCAATAAATAGAAGCCGCCGCCAGACAACTGCCAGTCGCCGGCCTTGCGTTCCCAGCCAGCCAGACGGGTCTGCCAGGCAGGTGAAGCCAGCGGCGGACGATAGCACCCGAAGCGGCGTTTCTCCAGCGCGAAGCCCAGCAGGTTCAACCAGTCAGCCACCCGTGACGGAGAAATGCAGCGAGCCTTGCCCAACCCGTCATGGGCAAACACATGACGCAAGCCCCAACTGCTCCAGGGATTGATACCGATGATCAACAGGTGCCCGCCAGGCCGCACACTGCTCGCGGCTTCACGCAGCAACCCATGGGGCGACAGGCAGAAATCCAGCCCGTGCTGCAACACCACCACATCGGCCGCATGTTCACTGAGTGGCCAGGCCTGCTCTTCGCAGACGATCTCGACACCCGGCAAGGGCGCACCCAAGCGCACATTGCGCTGCACCTGAGGTGCAGAAGGCGGCGTCTGCGCCGAGGGGCCGTAGTGCACCAGGTAGCCACCGAAGAACCGCCCGAGTTCGTCTTCGAGCATGCGCCGTTCTTCGTCCAGCAAAAATTGCCCGATGGGGCCGGACAGCCATTCACGGGCCGTGCTGATCAGCGCCAGCCAGTCAGGATCAGCTTGAGCGAACGCTTTATCGGTCATTGCATTCTCCAACGCGCCAGGAAGTTCTAAGATGCGCCATTGTTTCCAGCTTGGCGAATCCGACGATGATACAGATCACTGCCCTGCCCGCCTTCACCGACAACTACATATGGTTGTTACAAGACACTGCCACCCGCCACTGCGCGGTGGTCGATCCAGGGGACGCAGCCCCGGTGCAAGCCTGGCTCGCGGCCAATCCGGGTTGGGCCTTGACTGATATTCTGATCACTCACCATCATCATGACCATGTCGGCGGCGTCGAGCAGCTGAAGAAAGCGACGGACGCGAAGGTCTATGGTCCGGCCAGCGAAAAAATCCCGGCGCGGGACGTCGCGCTGAAGAACGACGACCGGATTACCGTACTGGGCCATGATTTTGATGTCATCGCCGTACCCGGTCATACCCTGGGCCACATTGCCTATTATCACAGCGGTCTGCTGTTCTGTGGCGATACCCTGTTCGCTGCCGGTTGCGGGCGATTGTTCGAAGGCACGCCGCAACAGATGTACGCCTCGCTGTCGCGTCTGGCCGCCCTACCCGAGGACACCCGCGTCTACTGCACCCACGAATACACCCTGAGCAATCTGCGCTTCGCCGCTGCTGTCGAACCGGGCAATCCAGACACCCTTGAACGCCTGGCTAGCGTCACTCGACAACGAGAAGCCGGGGTCATCACACTGCCTTCCACGGTGGCCCTGGAAAAGCGCACTAATCCGTTTTTGCGCACCGGCGAAACATTCGTTAAAGAAAAAGCGGACGAACGGACCGGCACCGATAACTCTCGGCCCGATATGGTTTTTGCTGCGCTCAGGGCGTGGAAAGACACGTTCTAAACAGCTTGCACGATGGTCCAAAAACGCTGAATGGTTGACCGCAGGGGGTCCGCTTTCTAGAATCGCCCGACATTTTTGCCCGGAACTTACTTCCAGCCAATGTCGTCATCCATACGTAAGTCCATCAATTCAGACGCATTGACCCGCTTGGCTCAAGCCATAGCGGTGGCTGTGTCCGCCACGTTGGCGGGCTGTTCCAGCCACGCTCCGCAGCCTGAAGCGACACATACGCCGAACGTGGCGGCCCGCGCCAAGCAGAAGCCCATCTGGCTCAGCGAAAAGCCGAGCCCGCAGATCCCGCAGGACGTCTGGGAGCGCATGCGCCAGGGCTTTCAGTTGCAGGACAACGTCGGCGTGAACCCGCGCATCGAACAACAGCGCCTGTGGTTCGCCAGCAATCCGTCCTTCCTCGAAAACGCCGGGGAACGCGGCAGCCTCTATATTCACTACATCGTCGAACGCCTGGAAGAACGCAACATGCCGCTGGAACTGGCGCTGCTGCCGGTGATTGAAAGCGCCTACAACCCGATGGCCTATTCCCGCGCCAATGCGGTGGGCCTGTGGCAATTCATCCCGTCCACCGGGCGTTACTTCAATCTGCGCCAGACCCGTTTCTATGATGGCCGTCGCGACATCACCGCTTCGACCACCGCCGCGATGGATTACCTGACCCGCCTGCACGACATGTTCAACGGCGACTGGCTGTTGGCGCTGGCCGCCTACAATGCCGGTGAAGGCACGGTCAGCCGTGCCATCGAGCGCAATGAAAAGCTCGGCCTGCCAACCGACTACTGGAACCTGCCGCTGCCGGCAGAAACCCAGGCCTATGTGCCGAAGCTGCTGGCCCTGTCGCAAGTGGTGCTGGCACCGGAAGCCTACGGGGTGAACCTCAACCCGATCGCCAACGAACCGTACTTCCAGGTCGTCGAAATCAACCAGCGCATGGACCTGTCCAAGGTCGCGGCGGTGGCCAACATCGACGAAGACGAACTGTTCCAGCTCAACCCGGCCTTCAAGCAACGCACCACCATCGACGGCCCACAGCATTTGCTGGTGCCGACGTCCAAGGCGCAATTGCTGACCACCAGCCTGCAGACGATGCGTCCGGAAGAGCTGATCAGCAAGAAACCGCTCAAACCGGTCTTCGAAGGCTCGGACAGCACGGCAGTGGCCAGCGCCAAACGCAGTTACCGGGTCAAGCGCGGCGACAATCTGGGCTCCATCGCCAAGGACAACAACGTCGACGTCAAGGACCTTCAGCGCTGGAACAAACTGTCCGGCAAGAACCTCAAGCCCGGCCAGACCCTGGTCATGCAGGACACCAGCAAGCGCAGCGCCGGGCGCATCAACACCGTCGTCGCGGCCAATGCCAAGACCAAGAGCACGGACAAAAAACCGCAGTCGAAGTACAAGGTTCAGCAAGGCGATTCGCTGTACATCGTGGCCAAGCGCTTCAATGTTGAAATGCAGCACCTCAAGCGCTGGAATCCACGTGTCGGCCAGGCATTGAAGCCAGGTCAGATGCTGACGGTTTCCAATCCGCACTAAAAAACGAGCCCCTGATTATCAGGGGCTTTTTTATCTTTGCAGCATCGAAAGGCTTTGTGGCGAGAGAGCTCGCTCCCGTTGGGCTGCGCAGCAGCCCCAAACCCTGATCCCTGGATACTTCTGACATACCGCGTGCACTGGATTTACGACGGCTTCGCCGCCGAGCGGGAGCAAGCTCCCTCGCCACGGGATTGGCGCAGGCAGAACTGTCTTGCCAGTAATTAAGAGCGCATTAACCCCCCGTCTTTTTCCTGTCCATACAAGCTGTTACTGTACGGGCCACAAAGCCCAAGCCGCTGGATCGGATTTCTTATTTGAAGCGTCCCCTGCTCCCGCTCCTGATCAGCCTGGCCTTGAGCTCCACCGCAAGCGCGACGATCAGCGAAAGCCATGGTTATGCGCAGTTCGGCACGCTCAAGTATCCGGCCCGATTCACCCACTTCGACTGGGTCAACCCGCAAGCGCCCAAGGGCGGTACGTTGCGGGTAATGGCGTTTGGCACGTTTGATACGCTCAACCCTTACACTTTCAAAGGCACCAGCCCGGTTGCCACGCCGAACTTCCTTCAATACGGCATCAACGAGTTGAACGAACCGCTGATGGTCGGCACCGGCCAGTACGCACCATCCGGCGACGAGCCCACCTCAAGCTATGGCCTGATCGCGCAATCGGTCGAGTACAGTGAAGACCGCAGCTGGGTGGTGTTCAACCTGCGTCCGCAAGCACGCTTCCACGATGGCACGCCCATCACCGCCTACGACGTAGCGTTCTCCTACCGCTTGCTGCTCAAGGAAGGTCACCCGCAATACCGCACCAATCTTCAGGAAGTATTGCGGGTCGACATCCTCAATCCTCAGCGCATTCGCTTCGTATTCAAGCGCGCCGGCAATCCATTGCTGATCCTGCGCCTTGGCGAGTTGCCCGTGCTGCCGCAGCATTACTGGAAAAACCGCGACTTCAAGGCCACGACCTTCGAACCACCGCTGGGCAGCGGGCCGTATCGCGTCACCTCGGTGACGCCGGGGCGACAAATCGTTTTCGAACGGGTCAAGGACTATTGGGGCAAGGACCTGCCGGTCAACCGCGGCAAGTACAATGTCGACCGTATGGAAGTCGAATTCTATCGCGACAGCGACGTGGCGTTCGAAGCGTTCAAGGCCGGCGAGTTCGACATCTATATCGAACACCAGGCCAAGAACTGGGCCACTGGGTACAACTTTCCGGCAATCCGTCGTGGCGAAGTGATCAAGGCACAGATTGCGCACCAGATCCCCACCCAGACCCAAGGCTTGTTCATGAACAGCCGGCGCCCGACGTTTGCTGAACCCCGGGTTCGGGAAGCGCTGGGGCTGATGTTCGACTTCGAATGGACCAACCGCACGCTGTTCAGCGACGCTTACAAACGCGCCACGAGCTACTACCCCAACAGCGAGTTTTCCGCCACCGGCCTGCCGGTCGGCCATGAATGGCTAATGCTCAAGCCGTACCGCGAGCAACTGCCCGCCCGATTGCTCAGCGAACCGTTCAGCCTGCCGCAGACCCAGGGTCGCGGCATTCCCCGGGAAACCATGCGCCAGGCCCTGAGCCTGCTCGCCGAAGCCGGCTGGAAGCTCAATGGTCAGCGCTTGCAGAACGCCGCCGGGCAGCCGCTGCGCCTGGAAATCCTGCTGGTCAACCCGAACCTGGAACGCATTCTCCAGCCTTACGTCGAGAATCTCGCCAGCATCGGCATTGATGCGCGCTTGCGCACGGTGGATCGCGCCCAATACAAACAGCGCCTCGACCAGTTCGACTTCGACATGATTCTGATGACCCTCAACCAGACCCTCAGCCCCGGCCTGGAACAGTGGCAGTACTTCCATTCCAGCCAGGTCGCGGTCAAGGGCAGCAAGAACTACGCCGGTATCGCCAACCCGGTGATCGATCATCTGCTCGAGCAATTGCTCGCGGCCAAGACCCGCGACGAACAAGTCGCTGCCGGCAAAGCCCTCGACCGGGTGCTGCTGTGGCAGCACTACATCATTCCCAACTGGTACCTCAATTATCACCGCCTGGCGTACCGCAACCGGTTCGCCTTCGTCACCACGCCGCCCTACACCCTGGGCTTGAGCGCGTGGTGGCTGAAATCTTCGGAGAAAGATCGATGAAAGCCATCAGCGCCCTGCTCTTGCAGGCCAGCGCCCTGTTGTTCGCCGGGCTGGCCAGCGCCGCCCCGCAACATGCCCTGACCCTGTACAACGAACCGCCGAAATACCCGGCCGATTTCAAACATTTCGACTACGTCAATCCGGATGCTCCCAAGGGCGGCAAATTCCGCCAGGCCGGGTTCGGCGGCTTTGACAGCCTCAACCCGTTCATCAGCAAAGGCGTGGCGGCCAACGACATCGACCTGATCTACGACACCCTGGCCAAGCAGAGCCTTGACGAGCCCTTCACCGAGTACGGCCTGATCGCGGCCAGGATCGAGAAGGCTCCGGACAACGACTGGGTGCGCTTCTATCTGCGGCCCGAAGCGCGCTTCCACGACGGCCATCCGGTGCGTGCCGAAGACGTCGTGTTCAGCTTCCAGACGCTGATCAAGGATGGCGCGCCGATGTACCGCGGCTACTACAACGACGTCGCCGATGTGGTTGCCGAAGACCCGCTGACCGTGCTGTTCAAATTCAAACACAGCAACAATCGCGAACTGCCATTGATCCTCGGCCAGTTGCCGGTGCTGCCCAAGCATTGGTGGGCCTCCCGCGACTTCAACAAAGGCAACCTCGAAGTGCCGCTGGGCAGCGGTCCGTACAAAGTCAGCGAGGTGAAGGCCGGACGTTCGGTGCGCTATGAGCGGGTCAAGGATTATTGGGGCAAGGACCTGCCGGTGAATCGCGGCTTCTACAATTTCGATGTCATGACCACCGACTATTACCGTGACAACACCGTGGCGCTCGAAGCGCTCAAGGCCGGGCAGTTCGATTACTGGCTGGAAATGACCGCGAAGAACTGGGCCAACGCCTACAACATTGCGGCTGTCACCGAGGGTCGCTTGATCAAGGAACAGATCCCCAACGGCAACCCCACCGGCATGCAAGGCTTCGTCTTCAACTTGCGCCGACCGGTGTTCCAGGACGTGCGTGTGCGCCAGGCCCTGACGCTGTTGCTGGACTTCGAATGGACCAACAAGCAACTGTTCAACGGCGCCTACGCGCGTACTCGCAGTTATTTCGAGAACTCGGAAATGGCCGCCACCGGCCTGCCGGACGCCGATCAACTGGCGATCCTCGATCCGTTCCGCGGCAAGATTCCCGAGCAGGTGTTCAGTGAAGCGTTCCAGAACCCTGTCACCGACGGCAGCGGCATGATCCGCACCCAGCAACGCAAGGCCTATCAACTGCTGCAAGAGGCCGGCTGGCGTATCGTCGATGACAAAATGGTCGATGCCACCGGCAAACCGGTAAGTATCGAATTCCTGCTGGCGCAGACCGAGTTCGAACGGGTTTTGCTGCCGTTCAAACGCAACCTCAGCGACCTGGGCATCGAGCTGGTGATTCGCCGGGTCGACGTCTCACAGTACGTCAACCGCGTGCGCTCGCGGGATTTCGACATGGTCGTCGGCAGCTTCCCGCAGTCCAACTCGCCGGGCAACGAACAACGTGAGTTCTGGATGACCGCGGCTGCCGACAAACCTGGCAGCCGCAACTCCATGGGCCTGAAAGATCCAGTGGTGGATCAGTTGGTGGAGCAATTGATCAACGCCGATTCGCGCAAAAGCCTGGTGGCCCACGCCCGGGCACTGGACCGAGTGCTGCAATGGGGCTATTACGTCATTCCCAACTGGCACATCAAAACCTGGCGCGTGGCGTACTGGAATCACATTGGTCACCCGAAGGTCTCGCCCAAATACGACATCGGCATCAATACCTGGTGGATCAAGCCCGATGCCAAACCGGCCATAGAAATCGAAACCAAATTGCAAGCCGACCCTGCAGGCATGGAGTAATCAGATGCTGGCGTATATTTTTCGGCGACTGCTGCTGATCATTCCGACCCTGTTCGGCATTTTGCTGATCAACTTCGTGATCATCCAGGCCGCCCCCGGCGGGCCGGTGGAACAGATGATCGCCAAGCTCGAAGGCTTCGAAGGCGCCACCAGCCGCATTGCCGGCGGCGGTGCCGAGGTGTCGGTGGCCGGGTCCGCCTATCGCGGTGCCCAGGGCCTGGACCCGGCGCTGATCAAGGAAATCGAGCACATGTACGGCTTCGACAAATCGGCGCCGGAACGCTTGTGGATCATGGTCAAGAACTACGCATCACTGGATTTCGGCGACAGCTTTTTCCGCGATGCCAAGGTCATCGACCTGATCAAGGAAAAGCTGCCAGTGTCGATCTCGCTGGGACTGTGGAGCACGCTGATCATGTACCTGGTGTCGATCCCCCTGGGGATCGCCAAAGCCACGCGACATGGCAGCCACTTCGATGTCTGGACCAGTTCGCTGATCATTGTCGGCTATGCGATTCCGGCGTTCCTGTTCGCCATCCTGCTGATCGTGGTGTTTGCTGGCGGCAGTTATCTGGATTGGTTCCCTTTGCGTGGGCTGACCTCGAACAACTTTGATGAACTGAGCACGGGCGGCAAGATTCTTGACTACTTCTGGCACTTGGCGCTTCCCGTGACCGCGCTGGTGATCGGCAACTTCGCGACCATGACCCTGCTGACCAAAAACAGCTTTCTCGACGAAATCAACAAGCAGTATGTGGTCACCGCCAAAGCCAAGGGCCTGACCCGACACCGCGTGCTCTACGGCCACGTATTCCGCAACGCCATGCTGTTGGTGATCGCCGGATTCCCGTCGGCATTCATCGGGATTTTCTTCACTGGCTCGCTGCTGGTCGAAGTGATCTTCTCCCTCGACGGCCTCGGCCTGATGAGTTTCGAAGCAGCGATCAACCGCGATTACCCGGTGGTGTTCGGCACGCTGTTCATCTTCACCCTGCTGGGGCTGGTGGTGAAACTGATCGGTGACCTCACCTATACCTTTGTCGATCCGCGCATCGACTTCGAAAGCCGGGAGCATTGAGATGAACCTGTCCCCTCTCAACCGCCGCCGCTTCGAACTGTTCAAGGCCAACAAGCGCGGATGGTGGTCGCTGTGGCTGTTCCTGATCCTGTTCGGCGCCAGCCTGGGCGCCGAGCTGATCGCCAACGACAAGCCGCTGGTGGTGCATTACGACAACGGTTGGTACTTTCCGGCACTCAAGCGGTACCCGGAGACCACCTTCGGCGGCGAATTCCCGCTGGAAGCCAACTACAAGAGCCCGTATATCCGCGAGCTGCTCAAGGCCAAGGACGCCTGGGTGTTATGGGCGCCGATCCCGTTCAGCTACCAGAGCATCAACTACGACCTGAAAGTCCCGGCACCGGCACCGCCCTCGGCGGACAACCTGCTGGGCACCGACGACCAGGGCCGCGATGTACTGGCACGAGTGATCTACGGGTTCCGCGTCTCGGTGCTGTTCGCCCTGACACTGACACTGCTGAGTTCGATCATCGGCGTGGTCGCAGGGGCATTGCAGGGGTTTTATGGCGGCTGGGTCGATCTGGCCGGACAGCGGTTCCTGGAGATCTGGTCCGGGTTGCCGGTGCTGTATCTGCTGATCATCCTCGCCAGTTTCGTCCAGCCCAACTTCTGGTGGCTGCTGGGGATCATGCTGCTGTTTTCCTGGATGAGTCTGGTGGACGTGGTGCGCGCCGAGTTCCTGCGTGGGCGTAACCTGGAATACGTGCGTGCGGCGCGGGCGCTGGGCATGCAGAATGGCGCGATCATGTTTCGCCATATCCTGCCCAATGCCATGGTTTCGACCATGACCTTCATGCCGTTCATCCTGACCGGCGCCATCGGTACGCTGACCGCCCTGGATTTCCTCGGGTTCGGCTTGCCGGCCGGCAGTCCGTCGCTGGGCGAGTTGGTGGCCCAGGGGAAATCCAACCTGCAGGCGCCGTGGCTGGGCATGAGCGCGTTTGCGGTGCTGGCGTTGATGTTGAGTTTGCTGGTGTTTATCGGCGAGTCCGCTCGCGATGCCTTCGACCCGAGGAAGTGAAATGAATCAGGACAATCTGATCGAAGTGCGCGACCTCGCCGTCGAATTCGTTGTCGGTGACAACAGTCAGCGTGTGGTTGAAGGCGTCAGTTTCGACATCAAGCGTGGCGAAACCCTGGCTTTGGTCGGTGAAAGCGGCTCCGGCAAGTCAGTGACTGCGCACTCGATCCTGCGCCTGCTGCCCTACCCGCTCGCCCGGCACCCGTCCGGCACCATCGAGTATGCCGGCCAGAACTTGCTGGACCTGAAGGAAAAAACCATTCGCCACATCCGCGGCAACCGGATCGCAATGATCTTCCAGGAGCCGATGACCTCGCTCAACCCGCTGCACTCGATCGAGAAGCAGATCAACGAGGTGCTGGGCATCCACAAGGGCCTGACCGGCAAGATCGCGACCCGGCGCACCCTGGAGTTGCTGGAGATGGTCGGCATTCCCGAGCCGCACAAGCGCCTCAAAGCCCTGCCCCATGAGTTGTCCGGTGGCCAACGCCAGCGAGTGATGATCGCCATGGCGCTGGCCAACGAGCCGGAGCTACTGATCGCCGACGAACCGACCACCGCGCTGGACGTGACCGTTCAGCTGAAAATCCTCGAGTTGCTCAAGGAATTGCAGGCACGCCTGGGCATGGCATTGCTGCTGATCAGCCATGATTTGAACCTTGTGAAAAGAATTGCGCACCGCGTATGTGTCATGCAGCGCGGTTGCATCGTCGAACAGGCATCGTGCGAAGAGTTGTTCCGCGCGCCGCAGCATCCGTACACTCGGATTTTGCTGGCAGCGGAGCCGAGCGGGACGCCGGCAACCAATGAAATCGGGCCGCCGATGCTCACGGTCGAGGACTTGAAGGTCTGGTTCCCGATCAAGAAAGGCCTGCTCAAGCGCACGGTGGATTACGTAAAAGCGGTGGACGGGATCAATTTCAGCCTGCCCCAGGGCCAGACCCTGGGGATTGTGGGGGAAAGCGGGTCCGGCAAGTCGACGTTGGGGCTGGCGATTTTGCGGTTGATCGGCAGTACAGGCGCGATCCGTTTTGAAGGCAAACAGCTAGACTGCCTGACTCAGCAACAAGTCAGGCCGCTGCGTCGAGAGATGCAGGTGGTGTTCCAGGACCCGTTTGGCAGCCTGAGCCCACGGATGTGCGTGAGCCAGATCGTTGGCGAAGGCTTGCGGATCCACAAAATCGGCACCGAAGCCGAACAGGAACAAGCGATTATTGCGGCACTCAAGGAGGTAGGCCTGGATCCGGAAACCCGGAACCGCTACCCCCACGAATTTTCCGGTGGGCAACGGCAGAGAATCGCCATTGCCCGGGCATTGGTGCTAAAACCGGCGTTGATTTTGCTGGACGAGCCGACTTCGGCCCTCGACCGCACCGTACAGCGCCAAGTGGTGGAGCTTTTGCGCTCACTGCAAAGCAAGTACAACCTGACGTATCTGTTTATCAGCCATGACCTGGCTGTCGTCAAAGCGCTGAGCCACCAACTGATGGTGGTCAAGCATGGCCAAGTGGTCGAACAGGGAGACGCGCAAAGCATTTTTGCCGCCCCCCAACATCCGTATACACAGCAGTTGCTGGAAGCCGCTTTTTTGGCACCAGCCACTGCGCAATAACCTGAAAAGAGGAGCAACACATGGGTTTTCTCGCCGGTAAGCGCGTACTGATCGTCGGTGTCGCCAGCAAGCTGTCCATCGCATCCGGCATCGCTGCCGCCATGCATCGCGAGGGCGCTGAGCTTGCCTTCACTTATCAGAACGACAAACTCAAGGGTCGTGTCGAAGAGTTCGCACAAGGCTGGGGTTCGAGCCCGGAGCTGTGCTTCCCGTGCGACGTGGCCAGCGATGCCGAAATCGCCAAGGTCTTCGAAGAGCTGAGCAAGAAGTGGGACGGCCTGGACTGCATCGTGCACTCTGTCGGCTTTGCCCCGGGCGACCAACTGGACGGCGACTTCACCGAAGCCACCACCCGTGAAGGTTTCCGCATCGCTCACGACATCAGCGCCTACAGCTTCGTGGCCCTGGCCAAGGCCGGTCGCGAAATGATGAAAGGCCGCAACGGCAGCCTGCTGACCCTGTCGTACCTGGGCGCCGAGCGCACCATGCCGAACTACAACGTGATGGGCATGGCCAAGGCTTCGCTGGAAGCTGGCGTGCGTTACCTGGCCGGCTCCCTGGGCCCGGACGGCACCCGCGTCAACTGCGTATCGGCTGGCCCGATCCGCACCCTCGCCGCTTCCGGCATCAAGAACTTCCGCAAGATGCTGGCTGCCAACGAAGCGCAAACCCCGCTGCGTCGCAACGTCACCATCGAAGAAGTCGGCAACGCCGGCGCCTTCCTGTGCTCCGACCTGGCGTCGGGCATCAGCGGTGAAATCATGTACGTCGACGGCGGCTTCAACACCACCGCGATGGGCAACATCGAAGAGTGATCTTCGCTTAGCCCCAAAAAAACCCGCCTGTTTCGGCGGGTTTTTTATTGGCTGGGATGTTCAGAAACAACACAACCCCCTGTAGGAGCGAGCCTGCTCGCGATGGACGTCAACGATAACGCGCCTTGCCTGAAGAGCTCGTCACAACAACTATCGTCTTTAAATCGATATACACATGGCTAAACTCAACTCAACTTCCCATGACCGAGACTAGCCCGATGCAACTATCCCCCTTTCACTTGGCCATTCCCGTTTACGACTTGGCCGCCGCGCGGCACTTTTATGGTGCGGTATTTGGCCTGGAAGAAGGTCGCTCAAGCGATCATTGGGTCGATTTCAACTTTTTCGGCCACCAACTGGTGATACACCTGGCACCGAAAAATGCCTCACAAGAAGCCGCTCATACCAATGCCGTTGACGGGCATGACGTGCCGGTGCCGCATTTCGGTGTGGTGTTGCGGATGGCGGAATGGGAGGCGCTGGCTGAGCGTTTGCAGTCCCTGGGTACGCGATTCGTGATTGAGCCGGGGATTCGCTTTCAAGGGTTGGTGGGTGAGCAGGCGACAATGTTTTTGTTCGATCCATGCGGGAATGCGCTGGAATTCAAGGCGTTCAAGGATATCGGGCAGTTATTTGCCAAATAAGCGCAGACTGTAAGGGTGTCATCGCGACAGGCTCCCACAGGGGATTTGTGAACACCGCTGATCAAACTGTGGGAGCGAGCCTGCTCGCGATGAGGCCAGCCAATTCAGTACAAAACTAGCGGCCCAACACCGCTTGCGCCTCAGCCAAAAGCTCTTCCACCGAGCCATGCACGGTGGGGTCGAATTCGATCTGCCCGATGCTGAACCTGATGTCATAGCCACGATGCACCGTGGCGTTGCGCTCATCGAGCATTTCCTCAAGCCGCGCCTTGATCGCCGCGGGATCCACGCTGCCGGAACCGGTCAACAACGCGACAAAGGTTGCGCCTTCCAGTCGGCCGATCACATCGTTTTCCCTGAAGCCGATGCGCAACACATCGGCAAAGGTTTTCAAGGCATCGTCGCCCTCGGCATGCCCGAACAGGTAGTTGATACGCTTGAAATCATCGAGGTTGAAGAACAGCAGCGTCGCTGGCCGTTCCAGTTGAGCGCAGGCATCCAGCCCCATTTGGGCCAAGGCCAAAAAGCCATGGCGATTAGACAACAGCGTCAGCTCATCCATGCTAGCCATCTGCACGCCCGTCAGCTCCTGTTCAGCCTTGCGGGCCAGGTCGCGCAACATTTCGCGCTCCTGTGCGGGCGTGCGCAGAGGGTCTGCGCAGACGCTTTTCTTGTGTGGCTTGCCTGAAATCAGCATCACATACTCCATTGGCGGGTATGTTCTTTAGAGCCCTGGATATCGGGTTTGACTCCCTGTTTACCAGCCGTTGGTCAGCTACCCGTCACCGGGCACGGTCCACCGGCCTCCGTCCAGAGCTTGAATTGCGCGACGAAAACATCGTGCGCTACCGGCACCGGGGCGCGATTGCCGCCAGGATTCCAGCCCCATAGCACCAGCTTGTCTTCGCTGACATGCTTGAGCAGCGCGGCGAAATCACGGTCGCCATTGCTCCCGCGGTCTTTGATCATGGCGCACAGCTTGTCAGGTGGCAGGCCGATCCAGGCCATCTTGTGCGCCGCGGGCGGCAGACTCCAGTGCGGCGCTCCCGGTGGTGCGTTGGGACCGTAACTGGCCGGGGGATTGGCTTCGGCATGGCAGCTGGCGCAAGGCAACCCGGCCGCCCCCTTGCCGTCCAGGCCTCGCACCACATTCATCGCGTGGGGTGTTCCGGCATCGAATTGCAACGGCGCATCGCCGGGAATGTGGCAGTTCTGGCAACGTGGGCTCTGGAAGACTTGTTGCACGGTGTCGAAGGCCTTCAATGCCGCCTTGTCCTCGGCAAATAGCTCCGTCGCATAAACAAAAAGACCCAGCAACAACACCGAGCCGAGCAACCAATGGTGTCGTTTCATCTCACACCCCCGACAGTTGCAGCGGCAATTCCCGCAGGCGTTGCCCAGTCAAGGCAAAAACCGCATTGGCCACTGCCGGTGCGGTAGGCGGTACGCCGACTTCGCCGATCCCTCCAGGCTTGTCGCTGCTGGGCACGATGTGCACTTCCACTATCGGCATCTCGTTGAGCCGCAGCACTTGATAATCATGGAAATTGGACTGCACCACCTGACCCTCATTGAACGTCAGATGGCTGTGCAGGGTGAAACCCAGGCCAAAGGCAATGCCTGACTCCATCTGCGCGGCGATGCTTTGCGGGTTGACCGCGATCCCGCAATCCACTGCGCATACCACGCGATGCACGCGGATTGCCAGGTTGTCCTGGGACACCTCGGCGACCTGCGCCACGTAACTGCCGAAGGATTCATGCACCGCCACGCCCAGGGCATGACCGTCCGGCAGTGGCGCTTTCCAGTTGGCCTTTTCTACGGCCAGGTTCAAGACACCCAGATGACGCGGGTGCTCCTTGAGCAGTGTCCGTCGATATTCCACCGGGTCCTTGCCCGCCGCATCGGCCAATTCATCGATCAATGATTCCATGACGAAAGCCGTATGCGTGTGCCCCACCGAACGCAACCACAACACGCTGATGCCGGTTTGCGGCGAATGAAGATCCACCTGATGATCGGCCATTCCCGCGAGGTAAGGACTGTCCGCCACGCCTTCGACCGAGGTTTTGTCGATGCCATCCTTGACCATGCTCGCTTCGAGCGAAGTGCCGGCCATGATCGACTGCCCGACCAATACGTGCTTCCACGCCACCGGCAGCCCATCGGCACCCAACCCGACCTGTGCCTGGTGCAGGAACGCTGAGCGGTAATAACCGCCACGAATATCGTCCTCCCGCGCCCACACGGTTTTGACCGGTCCACCCGCCGCTTTCGCCACGTGCACCGCTTCGGCGACAAAATCCGAGGTCGGGTTGGCCCGTCGGCCGAAACCGCCCCCAAGGAATTCGGTGTGGATTTCGACTTGCTCGGGTTTAAGACCGGTGATTTTCCCGGCGATCATCTGGTCCAGGGTCTGGAATTGCGTGCCCGTCCAGATCTCGCATTTATCCTGGGTGATCTTTACGGTGCAGTTGAGCGGTTCCATCGGCGCGTGGGCCAGGTAAGGCACGCTGTACTCGACCTCAAGCTTCTTTGCAGCCTTGGCCAACGCAGCCTGGGCATCCCCTGCCTTGCTGGCGGGCAAGCCTGGGGTGGCGGCGAGTTTGCGAAAGTTTTCCAGCAGCTTCTGACTGTCGAGACCGGCATTCGGCCCCAGGTCCCAATCGACGTGCAGGGCATCGCGACCGAGCTTCGCCGCCCAGTAATGATCGGCAATCACCGCCACGCCCGTCGGCACCTGCACCACTTTGTGCACGCCCGGTATCGCCAACGCCTCGGCACCTTCGAAGGATTTGACTTTGCCACCGAACACCGGCGATCGGGCGACCATGGCAGTCAGCAAACCGTCGAACTGCACGTCCATGCCGAACTTCGCCCGACCGGTGATTTTTTCCGGGGTGTCCAGGCGTTTGGTGGGTTTGCCAATCAGCTTCCAGTCCTTGGCTTCCTTGAGCTTGATCGACGCCGGGTCCGGCACAGGCAACTTGCCGGCATCATCCGCCAACTCGCCGTACGTGGCGCGCTGGTCGCCGGCAATGACCACGCCGGATTCGGTACGAATCTGCGAAGGCGGCACATTGAAACGCTTGGCCGCGGCATCGATCAGCATCAACCGCGCCGCCGCGCCGGCCTGGCGATACCGGTCGAATTCCATCCAGGTCGAGGTGGAACCGCCGGTGATCTGCATCCCGCCGAACCCGGCCATGCCGTAATCGGCAGCCGAGGCTGGCGAATGCTCGACCTTGATTTTCGACCAGTCGGCGTCCAGCTCTTCGGCGATCAACATGGTCAGGCCGGTCCAGACCCCCTGACCCATTTCCGAATGGCCGAGCAGTACAGTAACGCTGTTGTCATTGCCGATCCGCAGGAATGCATTGGGCGCGAACACATTGCCCTGATTCTCCGCCGCCCCGGCAAAACGGTGGGTACCGGGGATGACGAACGCCACCACCAGTCCCCCACCCAGCACGGCAGTGCCCTTGAGAAAACCGCGACGTGAAAGCGGATTGAGACTGTCCATAATCACCTCAACCCAATTCGGCAGCGCGTTTGACTGCGGCGCGGATCCGCGGGTAAGTGCCGCAGCGGCAGATATTGCCCGACAGCGCCTGATCAATGTCGCTATCGGTCGGCTTCGGGATCTTCGCCAACAACGCCGCGGCCGACATGATCTGCCCTGACTGGCAGTAACCGCACTGCACCACATCGAGTTCGGCCCAGGCTTGTTGCACCGGGTGCGAACCGTCGAGGGAGAGCCCTTCGATCGTGAGGATTTTTTGCCCGTGAGCCACTGCGGTGGCCGGCGTGATGCAGGAACGCAGCGGCGTGCCGTCGACGTGCACGGTGCAGGCACCGCACTGGGCCATGCCGCAGCCAAACTTGGTCCCGGTCAGGTGAGCAACATCACGCAAGACCCAGAGCAGCGGCATATCCGCGGGGACATCCAGTTCCTGGTCCTTGCCATTGATATTCAGGGTCAGCATTTGCGAAGGTCCTCAGACTCACGGTGTTCTGAAGGGGCGTCGCTGCGGTGATCTGATCCCTGTGCGCCGCCTCGGGTTATCCCTACAGCTAAGCGCAAAATGACTTGATGGCCGGGGTGTATCGACCACCGGTCACCGATGGTGAGTTTTGTGGTGCCTGTAGGCCGCCATCGCTGGCAAGCCAGCTCCCACAGTGATCCCGGTCATACACGGGATTGAGGCGCTAGAGGTCCCTGTGGGAGCGGGCTTGCCCGCGATGGACGTTAACGATGACGCGCACTGTCTGAATGATCGCGTTGGCCGGACGTTTTTCGCGAGCACGCGGTGGGTCAACCGACTCAATTTTCGCAAGCTCTAAACCCTTGGCCCCATCAAAACCCCGGTATAGCGCAACAAAAACACCGCAAACGCCAAACACCACAACAACGCCGAAAGCCCGAGTCCCAACCCGGAAAACGGCACCAGCACTACCCGCGACAAACCCGCCAGCAGAATCAGCACAAACCCCATCACCACAACCCTGGAAGGCTGCAACGCCCGCCCGGTATGCCCCAGACTGACCCGGGCAATCATTGCCAAAATCAACCCACCCGCACCACCGACCGCCAGCGAATGAGTGGCCAGACTCTGTTGCGCCATCAACCCGAGGTGCCACAGCGCCATGGCAAAAACCGCTACCACCAACCAGACGTAAGACAGATACAACGACCACAACAGCGGTACCCGCCACAGGCCTCGATCATGCCAGCGCCACAGACGAAACGAATGCAATAACGCCATCAGCGCAAACACCGCCGCCAGCCACAGCCTGGGCACGTCCTGCAAACCCACCAGGAATGTCAGCGCGACCAGCAAACCACTCACCAACAAGACCCGGGTCGGCCATGGATTGGCTGCCGGTAAAGCCGGCCGATTCAATCCACGCTGAATGAAGAACGGGATGACTCGACCGCCAATCACACTCATCAACGCACCGATCAGCCACAACGCCGCCAGCACTCCACGCCGCTGCAGATCGAGCTCTTCGATCCAGAGGCCCCAAAGTGTCATGGCCTGACACCCGGCCAGCAACGTCACCATCAACAAAACCGGATAATTGTCGCGCTTGCCGGCAGCCACCAGATCACGGCCCAGCACCCAGGCCAACAAGGGCAAAAACGGAAGCTGCGACAACAGCAAAACAGCAGGCGACACCGGCAGGACCCAGGCAAGACGCGCCAGCAGCCACACCAGCATCAGTGCGATCAATGGCCACCCGTTGAGCCCCGGCCGACCTGTCCAGTTCGGTACGGCTGTCAGCAAGAAGCCGGCGATGATCGCCACGGCGAACCCGAACGGCATTTCATGCCGATGCCAGGCAAGCATGCCGCCCACCGGTTGCGCGCCAGGCAATCGACCGTACAACCACAAGGCCCAGATCGCCACCGCCAACGCAGCGAACGCCGCGCCCGCCAGAAAGAATGGACGAAACCCGAGACTGAAAATCGGCGCAGCCGCCAGTTTGCGCATCAAACCATCACCTTCGAGAAAGGCCTGTACAACTGGTGCTGGGACAGCAGGCGCATGACATAGCCGATTTTCAGCAGCGTCGGCCCAACGATGGTCATCGCGTGCAGCGACACCAGCGCCAGGATCGACAGATGGCCTTCATAGAGGTAAGCGCCGTAGATGCCTGCCATTAGCATCGCCAGGCCAGTCACGAGCACGCGACTGGAAAGCTGCAGAACATTCTGAGGATTGCTGAAGAAATGGAACATTTTCCGTACTCCTGTAGCAGTTCAGTTGTACTGGAGAGGTATCAAGTCCCGTGCCAGAAATTCAGCCGTTAATAATCAATCAGTTAACAAATCCGAGTCAAAACGACTCAGCCCAATAATAGTCTTTACGACTCATTGAATAGTCATATTGACTTCAATCCAACAACATCTGCTTGCACACTTGTCGATCTACGGCACCACCCTAGAGGCCGCGGCTGGCTACGCTGAAAGTCCAGCA
Organism: Pseudomonas sp. Sample_24; assembly: GCF_004307605.1. Classification (NCBI taxonomy): domain Bacteria; kingdom Pseudomonadati; phylum Pseudomonadota; class Gammaproteobacteria; order Pseudomonadales; family Pseudomonadaceae; genus Pseudomonas; species Pseudomonas sp. Sample_24. The sequence goes on along the minus strand of NZ_RCNW01000159.1, from coordinate 112,620 downwards.
TGCAAAAACCTGCCAAGGAGACCCGCCATGCTCCACGTACAAAAACTCACGCCGTGCCTGTGGTTCGACGGCCAGGCTGAAGAGGCTGCGAAGTTCTATTGCGCGATCTTCGATCACTCAAAAATCACCGCCATCACGCACTACGGCAAGGCCGGACAAGAAATCCATGGTCACCCCGAAGGCTCCGTGCTGACGGTCAGCTTCGAACTCGACGGACAGACGTTCACCGGACTCAACGGTGGCCCTGAGTTCAAGTTCAACGAGGCGATCTCTTTTCAAGTCAACTGCCAGACCCAGGAAGAGGTCGACCATTTCTGGGGACGGCTGTCTGCGGGTGGACCGGTCGAGGCCCAGCAATGCGGTTGGCTCAAAGACAAGTACGGTGTGTCGTGGCAGATCGTGCCCGTGGCGATGATGGAGATGCTCAAAGACCCGGACACGAACAAATCCCAACGGGCCATGGCCGCGATGATGCAGATGAAAAAGCTCGATATCGCCACGCTGAAACGAGCCTTTGACGGTGAGAGCTAATACACTCCGAGGCGAACCTGCCAAGGATTGACCATGAAGCTCTCAAAGCCCAAGGATACCGAGAAGGCCCCGCGCTTCTGGCGTGATGACGCCCTGCCCTTCATCGAAGCACGCGCCATCGCCGACGGGCGCGAGGTCTGCTACACCCGGCATTCCCACGAGCACTTTTCCATCGGTGCGATCACTGCCGGGCGCAGCACCTATGTCCACGAGCACTCGCAGCTCGAGGTCAACGCCGGTACCGTGGTGTTGATGAACCCAGGCGATGTGCATGCCTGCAATCCGATCGATGACGAGCCCTGGTCGTACTTGATGCTGTATGTCGAGACGGCATGGCTAACCGACTTGCAGCATCAGTTGGGGTTCAGCGATGACCTGGCGTTTCGCCGCTTTGCGATCACCCATACCGCTGACGCCGATCTGTTTGCGGGTCTGCTGGGCTTTTATGAGGTGCTGGTCGATCAGCAACAGGACGCGCTGCGCAAGCACAGTGCTGCGGTGGAGTTTTTCAGCGATGTGCAACAGCGACTGAACCCCGTCGAACAGCCATTGCGCGAACCGAATTTCAAACTGGAACGCGCCGCCGAATTCATCCGCGAACATTGCACGCAAATGCTCAAGCTCGAAGATATTTGCGCAGCGGCGCAGCTGTCACCGTCCTACCTGATCCGCGCGTTCAGGCAGCACTATGGCATGACGCCCCATGCTTTCCTGGTCAACCGGCGCATCCAGTTCGCCCGCGATCAGTTGCGTAACGGCAAGCTGATCGCCGAGGTAGCGCTGGAGGCCGGTTTTGCCGATCAGGCGCATTTTCAGCGGGCGTTCAAGCAGCATCTGGCAGCGACGCCAGGTCAGTATCGCGGTTGATCAAGGGAGCAGCAGGTACACCGCACTCACCGCCAGCAGCAACGCCATGCTCCGGTTGAACCAGCGCATGTTTGCCGGATTGTTCAGATAGCCGCGCAAGAATGTCCCGGCATAAGCCCAGCAGCCAACCGACAAATAGCAGATCACCAGATAGATTGCCGCGAATTGCCACACCAACCGCGCCTCGCCATCGGCAACGAACGCGCCCATGCCCGCCACGCAGGCCAGCCAGGCCTTCGGGTTGAGCCATTGCATGACCGCGCCGTAGAGCATCGACGGCGCGCGACCTGAATCATTCGCCTCCAGCTGCCCATCGTCGGCCGCCAGTTTGAAAGCCATGTACAACAGGAATGCCACGCCGGCCCACTGCACCACTTGGGTCATGGCGGGCCAAAGCTGCAGCAACTGGTGCAAGCCCAACCCCATCAACACCAACAGCAATACGAATCCCAGGGTCGCCCCGGCCACGTGCCGTTGGCTGGCCTTGAAACCGAAGCGCGCCCCGGAACTCAAGGCCACGATATTCACCGGCCCCGGGGTGATCGAAGCGGCCAACGCAAATGCCGCCATGGACATGATCAAACTCATCGCACACCTACTTTCAGTCAAATGAACCAGGCGCCACGGTAAAGCGCCCGGTGGTGCGCGTATTGAACAAAACTACCCTCAGATCAACCGTCAGGCGAAGTAGCCCACCACCCTCTTCACTTTGATCAATGCCTGACGCAGGGAATCCATGTCCACCGAACCGAGCGCCAGGCGAATGGCGTGAGGTACATGTGGGGTGATTGCGAAGGGCTCGGCAGGCGACACCGACACTTGTTCGCGCATCAGCGCCATGGCGATCCGGTCGGCCCGGGCGTCTTCGGACAACGGCAGCCAGACGAAATACGAAGACGGATGGCTGACCATGCTCAGGCCCGCCAGCACCTCGCGGGCAATGGCCTGCCGGGCCTGCGCATCCGCACGTTTTTGTGCTTCCAGTTGGTACACCGTGCCGTCATCCAGCCAGGCCGTGGCGATAGCCGTCACCACCCCCGGCGTGTTCCAGGTCGTCGCCATCACGGTGCGTTCAAATCCCGCGATCCAATGGATGGGGGCTGCGATAAAACCGACGCGTAAACCGGTGGCAATGTTCTTCGATAAACCGCAAACGTACGCGGTTCTTTCCGGCGCCATTTCAGCCAACGGTGGTGGCGGGTTCTCGGCGAGAAATGCGTAGGCCGCGTCCTCGATGATTATCAGGTCATGATGACGCACAATCGCTACAAGTCGCTCACGCTGCTCTGCGTCCATCACCCAACCCAGCGGGTTGTGCAAGGTTGGCATCGAGTACACCGCCCGCACCGGACGAGTGCGGCACAGTTTGTCCAGGGCTGACAGATCCGGTCCCTTGTCCGTGACAGGAATGGGCAAAACCTCCAGGTGCAGCGTTTCGGCCAAGGTCTTGAACCCGGGATAGGTCAACGCATCAGCGGCAATCACGTCGCCGGGTTTGAGCAACGTCATCATCACCACGGCCAATCCATGCTGGGCACCACTGACGATCAGTACCTGTTCGGCCGGTACGTTCACTCCGCGCTCACCCAGGTGGCGTGCAACCGAGGCCCGCTCGTGCAAGCGCCCGGCGTGGGGCTGATAACGCAACAACGACTCCAGGTCCCCGGACAATGCCAGTTGACGCAATGCCTGGCGCAACAGGTCGGCCTGGCCCGGCAGCGATGGATAGTTGAAGTTCAGGTCGATCATCCCCGCCGCTACCACGGATTGCGAAATGCCCTGGCCCGGCGGCAGCGATGTCTCCCGGACAAAGGTCCCGCGCCCGGTTTCACCACTGACCAGCCCCATGCCTTCAAGCTCGGCATACACCCGGCTGGCGGTGACCAGCGCCAGGCCATGCTCGGTGGCGAGTTGGCGGTGGGTCGGCAGCCGTGTACCCGGCGGCAAACGCCCCGCGCGAATGTCGGCGGCAAAGCTGTCAACCAGGCTTTTATAGCGGGATTTCGGCATGAGGCGATGTATCCATGACAATTTTTTGATTGTATCGATTGCCAACCCTACCATGACTTTCGTGCAATCAAACAATGAGTGAGAGCGAACATGGAAAGGACTTCGAACCTGCATAACCGCACGCTGGACAGCAATGCCAGCGGCTGGATCAATGGCCTGATCGGCGTGGTGATTTTCAGCGGCTCACTGCCGGCAACGCGGGTGGCGGTGCTGGAATTCGATCCGGTGTTCCTCACCGTGGCCCGCGCCACCCTCGCCGCACTTCTGGCGCTGTGCCTGCTGCTGTTGTTCAAGGAACAACGCCCCGCGCGCCATCAACTGGTGCCGCTGATCATCGTGGCTCTGGGCGTCGTGGTGGGTTTTCCGCTGTTGACCGCGCTGGCACTGCAATACGTGACATCGGCACATTCCATTGTGTTTGTCGGCCTGCTGCCTCTCGCCACCGCGGTGTTCGGCGTGTTGCGCGGTGGCGAACGGCCACGGCCAGTGTTCTGGTTGTTCTCGGTGCTCGGCAGTCTGCTGGTGGTTGGTTTTGCCGCGTCACAAGGCCTGAGCGCTTCACCTCAAGGCGACATCCTGATGTTGTTGGCGATCCTCGCCTGTGGCCTTGGGTATGCCGAAGGCGCCAAGCTGTCCCGCACGCTGGGTGGTTGGCAGGTGATTTCCTGGGCGCTGGTGCTCGCACTGCCGGTCATGGCGGCACTGGCCTGGTGGCGGATGCCGGCGTCGTTCAGCGGCATCAGCACACCGGCCTGGTTCAGCCTGGCTTACGTGTCGCTGTTCAGCATGCTGATTGGCTTCGTTTTCTGGTATCGCGGCCTCGCCCAGGGCGGGATTGCCGCTGTCGGTCAACTGCAATTGCTGCAGCCGTTCTTTGGCCTGGCGCTGGCGGCAACCCTGCTGCATGAACACGTCAGCATCGGCATGCTTGGGGTAACGGTCGCGGTGATCCTGTGTGTCGCCGGGGCCAAGAAATTCGCCCGATGATGTTCGGCCAATTTGCCGGTGACTGTACGGGTCCGAGGTTGCGGCAGCTGTGATAAAAATACCGCTCTCGCAACTGGAACCTGCCCCATGGACCTCGCCACCCTTAGCCTCTTTCTCCCGGCCTGCTTCGCCCTGAACATGGCGCCCGGCCCGAACAACTTGCTGTCGGTCAGCAATTCGACCCGTTATGGCTACCGCACCGCTTGCCTGGCCGGGATCGGGCGCTTGCTGGCATTCGCCGCAATGATTGCCCTCGCCTCGGCGGGCCTGGCGGTGGTGTTGCAAACCTCCGAGCTGTTGTTCTACGGGATCAAGATTCTCGGCGCAGCGTATCTTTTCTATCTCGCCTGGCAGCTGTGGCGAGCAGATCCTGGGGCAGAAAGCCTGGTAACCGGTGCGCCGGTCGGCATGCTGGCACTGGCACGGCAGGAATTCCTGGTGGCGGCGGGCAACCCCAAAGCGATCCTGATCTTCACGGCATTCCTGCCGCAGTTTGTCGATTCGACCCGCGCCATCACGCCGCAATTTGCCGTGCTGGGCGCGTTGTTCCTGATGCTCGAATGGGTTGCTATCGCGGCCTATGCCTACATGGGTCTACACATGCGCCGCTGGTTTGCCAAACCGTCGGGCAAAAGGATGTTCAATCGCTGCTGCGCCGGTCTGTTGTCGGCGGCGGCCTCAGTTTTACTGCTGGCACGCCGCACCTGAGGAACGGGTGTGCGCGCAATTCTCTGTCGATTTTGCGGTGGAGGCTGTCGATGTCGCGCACTATGCTGGGCTCATGAACGTACAAAGCACGCTACTTCCGCCCCATGCCGAGATGGTCCGCGCCATGCTCGAACGCGACACCGCCTACGAGGGGGTGTTCTTTACTGCGGTCAAGACAACCGGGATTTTCTGTCGCCCCAGTTGCACGGCGCGCAAGCCTAAACCGGAAAACGTCGAGTTTTTCGCCCACGCCGATGAATGCTTGTCGGCGGGCTACCGCGCCTGCCTGCGGTGCAAGCCGCTGGACGCTGCCGCCATAGCGCCGGACTGGGTGCAGAACCTGCTCAAGTCGGTGGACGCCGACCCCGAGCAGCGCTGGACCGACGCCCAACTGCTGGCCGAAGGGATCGAGCCGCTGAAGCTGCGTCGCTGGTTCAAACAGCACTTCGGCATGACCTTCCACTCCTGGTTGCGCACCCGGCGCCTGGGCATGGCATTGGGTGGAATCAAACAGGGCGATTCCATCGACAGCGCCGCGTTCGACTCCGGCTACGAATCACTGAGCGGCTTTCGCGATGCCTTTCAAAAGTCGTTTCACATCACCCCGGGACGCGCCGCCAACAGCGAGCCCTTGTTGTTCACGCGTCTGACGACCCCACTGGGGCCAATGATCGCCATGGCCGAACGTCGTGGCCTGGTATTGCTGGAGTTTCTCGACCGTCCGGCGCTGACCCGGGAAGTCGAACAATTGCAGCGCCGTTATGGCTACGCCGTGGCGCCTGGGCACAATGGGCATTTGCAGCAGATCGAACAGGAACTGGCGCAGTACTTCGCCGGCCAACTGACGCAATTCAACGTTGCGCTGCACCTGCCCGGGAGCGAGTTCAGTCGGCAGGTCTGGGCTGAGCTGGCACTCATTCCCTACGGCAAGACCACCACTTACGGCGCCATCGCGGCCAGGCTGGGCAAGCCCGGCGCCAGTCGTGCGGTCGGCCTGGCCAATGGACAAAACCGTCTTTCGATTGTGGTGCCTTGTCATCGGGTAATCGGGGCGGACGGCTCATTGACCGGCTATGGTGGCGGACAACCGCGCAAGGCGTTTTTGCTCAGACTCGAAAGCGCCGCCGACCAGATCACCCGCCAATTGGCATTCTGATCGCAAGCCGTGTTCGTCAGTACGCAAGGATGATTGATGCCCGACCCGTATTTGCCCGCCACGCAATTCCTTGCGTCCATCGACGACGACTGGCAGCGCCATGTCGCCGCCGTCGGCCCGTGCCGGCATCAACCCCACGCCGCCCGTGATCCCTACGAATCGCTGGTGCGGGCGATTGCCTACCAGCAACTGCACGCCAGGGCCGGTGATGCGATTGTCGGGCGATTGTTGGCGTTGTTTCCCGGGCAGGCATTTCCTCGCCCTGAGCAGTTGCTCCTCACAGATTTTGAGCAAATGCGCAGTTGCGGCTTTTCCGCCAGCAAGATCGCGACCATCCAGGGCATCGCCCAAGCGGCACTGGATGGCGTGGTGCCGGATTACACCACGGCGCTGGCCATGGATGATGAAGCGTTGATCGAACGCCTGATCACCCTGCGTGGTGTGGGTCGCTGGACCGTTGAAATGCTGCTGATTTACAGCCTGGATCGACCGGATATTCTGCCGGCTGACGATTTCGGGGTCCGCGAGGGTTATCGCCGACTCAAAGGTCTGGACGTACAGCCGACGCGCAAACAGATGATCGAGATCGGACTGGCGTGGAGCCCTTATCGCACGGTGGCGGCGTGGTATTTGTGGCGGGTGGCGGGCAAATAGAGAAACTGCTCGCGACAGGCGCTACGATTCTGGCACCGGTCTAGGCTCAAGGGATAAACCCATGGCCTGCCGGAGGTCGCCATGCAACTCGAAGGTTCCTGCCATTGCGGTGCGGTGTCGTTCAGCCTGACCAGCGCCCACCCTTACCCTTATCAACGTTGCTACTGTTCGATCTGCCGTAAGACCCAGGGCGGTGGCGGCTATTCGATCAATATCGCCGGTGACGCCAACAGCCTGAAAGTGCGCGGGCGCAAGAACATCGCGATTTACCATGCGCTGCTCAAGGGCGACGGCGAAAAACGGGCGCACCGCAGCACTGCCGAGCGCCATTTTTGTTCGGCTTGCGGCTCGGGATTGTGGCTGTTCAGCCCTGAGTGGCCGGAACTGATTCACCCGTTTGCGTCAGCCATCGACACACCGCTGCCGGTGCCGCCGGTGCATACGCATTTAATGCTCAGTTCAAAAGCGTCCTGGGTCGTGGCAGAGGTCGAACCGGGTGACAAACAGTTTGATGTTTATCCCGAAGAGTCGATTGCCCAATGGCATGAACGGTTGGGGTTGAGTGGCTGAGTGTCAGCGGTGCGATCTTTTGATTATGCGGCTACCGGCACGCCGCTGTGGAACCGGAATTCCACATCCGCCGACTCGATTAGCGCCTGCTCGGCGGCGCGAACCCTGTCGATCACCTGGGCAATGTCCTTGGCATCCCCGTACTGGTAAGCCAGTTTCAGATATCCCTGGAAGTGCCGGGCTTCGCTTTTGAGCAAGCCGAAATAGAACTTGCCCAGTTCTTCGTCCAGATGCGGTACCAATGCCTCGAAACGCTCGCAACTGCGGGCTTCGATGAACGCGCCGACCACCAGCGTATCGACCAGTTTCACCGGTTCGTGACTGCGCACTACTTTGCGCAGGCCCGACGCGTAGCGCCCGGCGGACAGCTGACGCAGTTCGATCTTGCGCTTTTTCATCAAACGCATGACTTGCTCGTGATGCACCAGCTCTTCACGGGCCAGACGCGACATCATATTGATCAGATCGACGTGGGAGTGATATTTGGCAATCAGGCTCAGCGCGGTGCTGGCAGCCTTGAACTCGCAATTCTTGTGGTCGATCAGCAAGGTTTCCTGATCGGCCAGTGCGGCCTGGACCCAGCCGTCAGGGGTGCGACAGCCAAGGAACTCGTGAATTTCGGGAAGGATCATGTGGCCCACGGGATAAAAGGTTCAAAACGAAGGGCGCCGATTATACCGGCCTGTCGGCAGACCACCAGACACCGACCGTTGATATGCATCAAGTCGCTGAATGCCGGGCAGCAACTATAGTTGAGCAACGCCATGCTTATTCATTTTCAGGAGATCCCGATCATGCAAGCCATTCGCAGCATTCTGGTGGTCATCGAGCCCGAACACTCGGAAAGCCTGGCGCTCAAACGAGCCAAGTTGATTGCCGGGGTAACGCAGGCGCATTTGCACTTGTTGGTGTGCGACCCCAAGCATGATCACAGCGGCATGCTGGGGGTGCTCAAGGCCGCATTGTTGGAGGACGGCTACAGCGTCACCACCGAACAGGCCTGGAATCAGAGCCTGCACGAAACCATCGTCGATGTGCAGCAGGCCGAAGGTTGTGGCCTGGTGATCAAGCAGCATTTCCCTGACAGCGCACTGAAAAAGGCGCTGCTGACCCCCGCAGACTGGAAATTGCTGCGCCACTGCCCTACTCCGGTGCTGCTGGTGAAGACTTCAGGTTCGTGGAAGGACAAGGTGATTCTGGCGGCCGTCGACGTCGGCAACACCGACCCCGAACACCGTCACCTGCACAACACCATCATCGATTACGGCTATGACATCGCCAGCCTGGCCAAAGCGCATCTGCACGTCATCAGCGCCCATCCCTCGCCGATGCTGTCGGCGTCCGATCCGACGTTGCAGCTCAGCGAAACCATCGAGGCGCGCTATCGCGAGCAATGCAGGGCGTTCCAGGCGGAGTTCGACATCGACAACGATCACCTGCACATCGCCGAAGGGCCGGCGGATGTGTTGATTCCGTTCATGGTGCACAAGCTGCAGGCGGCCGTGACGGTGATTGGCACGGTGGCGCGTACCGGGTTATCGGGGACGCTGATCGGCAATACCGCGGAAGTGGTGCTGGATGCGGTGGAAAGCGATGTGCTGGTGCTCAAGCCTCAAGAGGTCGAGGATCATCTCGAAGAGATCGCAGCAAAGCATTGAGATGTGTCGCGTCGGTTAGATCGTCTTCGCGGGCAAGCCTCCCGCCTACAAAACCTGTAGGAGCGAGGCTTGCCCGCGAAGCTTTCTCAACCGCCAAACGCGTCCTTGAGGAAACCCGGGGCGATATAGCGCTGATAATGCGCCTCGGACAGCAGGAAAAACTCCCGGTCGATTGCATCGCGCAATTCGGGCAGGTTCCAGTCGCGGAACTCCGGCAGCAACACCATGCCATAGGCTTCCAGGTTGTTGATGACCCGTGCGCCCCGCGCGATCAACTGGTAAGCCCAGCAATATTCCGACTGATGGGGCACAAAGCGGATCTTGCGTTGTTCCAGCTGGGTTCGTAGCAGCGCCGGGTCGAAAATCTCAACCTTGGCAGCCATTACCTGGGACAAAAGCTGCTCCAGACGCAACCACACCGCGCGCTTTTCTTCCTCGTTGTAACCGTTCCAGTGAATCACTTCATGGTGGAACCGCTTGCAGCCACGGCACACCAGGTCACCGTAGACAGTGGAGCAAAGGCCGACGCACGGCGTCTTGATAGTCTGATTGGGCATAGGTAGGTAAAACGCGAAAAAGCAAAACAGGCCGGCATGTTAGCCCTTTGTCCGATATTCATCACCCCTCAAAGTTAAAGGGTCAGGGTCAACGGACCTTTGCCGGGCGTCACCACCAAAGTCCAATAAACCCTGACTTACCTTTAATTTTTTTTTGCCGTAGAATCAGCCTGCCTTTTTAGGCGCCAATGTCCGTTAGAAGCTGTTTTCAAAGCGTCACGAGCACAGTCGTTCCTTCAGAGCGGTGTTGGCGAGGGGTTTTTCCAGCGGGGAAAAGCCCAACGCCAACCCTCATCAGCTCCCGTTCTGCAGGCGTAAAACTTTGAAAGCAGCTTCTGTAAGGAATTGTCGGTAATTCTGGCTAAGTGGCTCACAACGCCATGCAGCGCATGAGTACGGCAATTTCGGGATGAGCGTCCCGGACACCCATTTGGGACCACTGATGAGGGTAATAACTGTGCTTGAAGCCTACCGCAAACATATCGAAGAGCGCGCAGCACTGGGTATCGTTCCCCAGCCGCTTAACGCCGAACAAACTGCAGGCCTGGTCGAGCTGCTGAAAAATCCCCCGGCTGGCGAAGAAGCATTCCTCGTTGACCTGATCACCAATCGCGTTCCGCCTGGCGTGGACGAAGCCGCCTATGTCAAGGCCGGTTTCCTGTCTGCCATCGCCAAGGGCGAAGCCAAATCCCCCCTGATCGACAAGAAGCGCGCTGTAGAACTGCTCGGCACCATGCAGGGCGGCTACAACATCGTGACCCTGGTCAACCTGCTGGACGACGCCGAACTGGCGCCAGTAGCGGCCGAAGAACTCAAGCACACCCTGCTGATGTTCGATGCTTTCCACGACGTCGCGGAAAAAGCCAAGAACGGCAACGTTCACGCCAAAGGCGTACTGCAGTCCTGGGCTGATGGCGAGTGGTTCAAGAACCGCCCGACCCTGGCCGACAAGATCAGCCTGCGCGTGTTCAAGGTCACTGGCGAAACCAACACCGACGACCTCTCCCCTGCTCCCGATGCCTGGTCCCGCCCGGACATCCCGCTGCACGCCCTGGCCATGCTGAAAATGGCTCGCGACGGCATCGTGCCTGACGCACAAGGCGTCACCGGCCCAATGAAGCAGATCGAAGAAATGCGCAATGCCGGCTTCCCTATCGCCTACGTCGGTGACGTGGTCGGTACCGGTTCTTCGCGTAAATCGGCCACCAACTCGGTGCTGTGGTTCTTCGGCGACGACGTTCCGTACGTGCCGAACAAGCGCGCTGGCGGTTTCTGCTTCGGCAGCAAGATCGCTCCGATCTTCTACAACACCATGGAAGATGCCGGCGCACTGCCAATCGAATTCGACGTTTCCAACATGCACATGGGCGACGTGATCGACCTCTACCCGCATGCTGGCAAAGTCTGCAAGCACGGCACCGACGAAGTCCTGACCACCTTCGAAATGAAGACTCCGGTGCTGTTGGACGAAGTTCGCGCCGGCGGCCGTATTCCGCTGATCATCGGCCGTGGCCTGACCGAGAAGGCTCGCGCCGAGCTGGGTCTGCCAGCGTTCGACCTGTTCAAGAAGCCTGAAGCCCCGGCCGAAAGCACCAAGGGTTTCACCCTGGCGCAGAAAATGGTCGGCAAGGCGTGCGGCGTAGCCGGTGTGCGTCCTGGCACCTACTGCGAACCGAAGATGACCACCGTCGGTTCCCAGGACACCACCGGTCCAATGACCCGTGACGAACTGAAAGACCTGGCGTGCCTGGGCTTCTCCGCTGATCTGGTGATGCAGTCGTTCTGCCACACCGCGGCTTATCCAAAGCCGATCGACGTGACCACCCACCACACCCTGCCTGACTTCATCATGACCCGCGGCGGTGTTTCCCTGCGTCCGGGCGACGGCATCATCCACTCGTGGCTGAACCGCATGCTGCTGCCGGACACCGTAGGTACCGGTGGTGACTCCCACACCCGTTTCCCGATGGGCATTTCGTTCCCGGCCGGTTCCGGTCTGGTTGCGTTCGCCGCTGCCACTGGCGTCATGCCGCTGGACATGCCGGAATCGATCCTGGTGCGCTTCAAAGGCAAGATGCAACCGGGCGTCACCCTGCGTGACCTGGTTCACGCCATTCCTTACTTCGCGATCCAGAAAGGTCTGTTGACCGTCGAGAAGAAGGGCAAGAAAAACGCCTTCTCCGGCCGCATCCTGGAAATCGAAGGCCTGGACAACCTGAGCATCGAACAGGCTTTCGAACTGTCCGACGCCTCGGCCGAACGTTCGGCTGCCGGTTGCACCATCAAGCTGTCCAAAGATTCGATCACCGAGTACCTGCAGTCCAACATCACCCTGCTGCGCTGGATGATCGGCGAAGGCTACGGTGACGTGCGTACCCTGGAACGCCGCGCGCAAGCGATGGAAGCCTGGATCGCCAACCCTGAGCTGATGGAAGCCGATGCTGACGCCGAATACGCCGAAATCATCGAAATCGACCTGGCCGACATCAAGGAGCCTGTACTCTGCGCGCCGAACGACCCGGACGACGCCCGTCTGCTCTCCAGCGTTGCTGGCGAGAAGATCGACGAAGTGTTCATCGGTTCGTGCATGACCAACATCGGTCACTTCCGCGCCGCCGGCAAGCTGCTGGATCAGGTCAAGGGTCAGCTGCCAACTCGTCTGTGGCTGTCGCCGCCGACCAAGATGGACGCTCACCAGCTGACCGAAGAAGGCTACTACGGCATCTACGGCAAAGCCGGCGCTCGTATGGAAATGCCAGGCTGCTCGCTGTGCATGGGTAACCAGGCACGTGTAGAGCCGAACTCGACTGTCGTATCGACTTCGACCCGTAACTTCCCGAACCGTCTGGGTGACGGCGCGAACGTCTACCTGGCTTCGGCCGAACTGGCGTCCGTGGCTTCCATCCTGGGTCGCCTGCCGACCGTCGAGGAGTACATGGAATACGCTGGCAAGATCGACAGCATGGCGGCCGATGTCTACCGCTACCTGTCCTTCGACCAGATCGCCGAGTTCCGTGAAGCGGCTGCGAACGCCAACATCCCGGTCGTTCAAGCCTAACGGTGTAACGCAATGAAAAACGCCGCCCATCGTGAGATGAGCGGCGTTTTTTTATGCCTGAAGAAATGTGGGGTTTCACTGTGATCGTTCCCACGCTCCGCGTGGGAATGCAACCCAGGACGCTCCGCGTCCCTTTCGAGAGCTGGAACGCGGAGCGTCCCTTGAGGCTTTCCCACGCAGAGCGTGGGAAGGATCAAAAACTGTTCTTCGCGGGCAAGCCTCGCTCCTACGCAGGATGTGTCAGGCGGTCAGGGAGTAGATCAACGCCGTAATCGCCACCAGGCCCACCGCCGTCACGAAGACGTTGGACGCCTGCCCGCGATAACGCGCCATGGCCGGCACTTTGCGGATCGCGTACATCGGCATCAGGAACAGGATCGCCGCGATGACCGGGCCGCCCAAGGTTTCGATCATGCCGAGAATACTCGGGTTGAGCGTCGCTACGATCCAGCACACCACCAGCATGAACGCCGCGGTCATGCGGTCTAGGGACTTGGCAGACGGCCGCTTGCCACTCTTGACGATCAGGCCCTTGAGGCCTTCGCTGGCGCCGATGTAATGGCCCAGGAACGACTTGGAAATGGCCACGAAAGCAATCAACGGCGCCGCGAAGGCGATGGTCGGGTTGCTGAAGTGGTTGGCCAGGTACGACAGGATCGACAGGTTCTGCGCCTTGGCTTCAGCCAGTTGCGCTGGCGACAGCGTCAGCACGCAACTGAAGACGAAGAACAGCACCATCACCACCATCAACAGATGGGCGCGGGACAGGATCTGCGAACTGCGCTCCTCGGCGTGTTCGCCATAACGGCGCTTCTGGTCAACGGCGAACGCCGAGATGATCGGCGAGTGGTTGAACGAGAACACCATCACCGGAATCGCCAGCCACAAGGTGTGCAACAGCGCGGATGGCGCAGGCACTTGGCTGGCGGTGGCGAGAATACCGCCGTTCCAGTGCGGAACCAGGTACACCGCCAGAAACAGCAGCGCAACGATGAACGGATAGACCATCAGGCTCATGGCCTTGACGATCATCTGCTCGCCGCAGCGCACCACCGCCAGCAGGCCGAGGATCAGCACCAGCGACAATACCGCGCGCGGTGGCGGCGTGATGTGCAATTGATGCTCAAGGAAACTGCCCACGGTGTTGGTCAGCGCCACGCTGTAAATCAGCAGGATCGGGAAGATGGCGAAGAAGTACAACAGCGTGATCAACGCGCCGGCCTTGATACCGAAATGCTCCTCCACCACTTCGGTGATGTCGGCACCTTCGCGACCGGACAGCACGAAGCGGGTCAGGCCACGGTGTGCATAGAACGTCATCGGGAACGCCAGCAGCGCCAGGATCAGCAACGGCCAGAAGCCGCCCAGACCTGCGTTGATCGGCAAAAACAGGGTGCCTGCACCAATCGCTGTGCCAAACAGGCCCAGCATCCACGTGGTGTCTTGGCGATTCCAGCTCGACAGCGTCGCGGGGGTCGTTTCTACATAGCGTTTGTTGACGCTATTGGCCTGATCATTCATCCGGTGGGATCTCCACATTCCGGTCACTTGCCACCCGGCCAGAACGCGTCGGAATACCCGACAGGCAGCGCTCTGACCGAAACAGGGGCGCGATTGTCCGGGATTAGTGAACAGAAGCAAAGACTTAGGTGAGGAACGGTGGTACCAAGTCGAAGAGAGTGGTCGACGCACCCCTGTAGGAGCTGAGCTTGCTCGCGATGGCAATGTAACTACTGACATCAATGTTGAATGTGATTGCGCCATCGCGAGCAAGCTTGGCTCCTACAAGTTGATTCGCAGTATCACCACTGCATTTCACCCCCAGACGACGAACCGACCTTGATAAAGGTCTATCGTCATGTATTTTGAATACACCTGTATCCTTTCAGGAGTCTGCCCATGCCACTGGTTCGCGTCGACATCAAAAAACAGCAGGATCCCACTTACGCCAAACGTATCGGGCAGTTGATCTACGCCGCTTTGCGCAGCGCCATCGACGTGCCGGAAAACGATAACTTCCAGATCCTCAACGAACACGATGAGCAACATTTCATTTTCGACCCGCAGTACCTGGGCATCCAGCGCACCGATAACCTGGTGATCATCCAGATCACCCTGAGTGAAGGGCGAACGCTGGAGAAGAAGAAACTGCTCTATAAAACCATCGTCGATGGCCTCAATGCACAACTGGCGGTGCGCCCGGAAGATGTTTTCATTAATCTGGTGGAAGTGAAGAAAGAGAACTGGTCGTTCGGCAATGGCCTTGCCCAATACGCCCTCTGATTTTCAAACCTGCTAATGGTGAGTGCCTGATGCCCCGAGTTTCCCGCAAGCAAGCCGACCTCAACCGCGAAATCATTGTCGAGGCCGCCACACGGCTGTTTCGCGAGCGCGGCCTGCATGGCATCAGCGTGGTCGATGTAATGGCGGCCGCCGGCCTGACCCATGGTGGGTTCTACGGGCACTTCGAATCCAAGGAAGCACTGGCCAGGGAGGCCAGCGAGCGGGCATTCAAACAAGTAGGAGCGCGCTGGCGGGAACGGGCCGCCTCCGGCGAAGACAAAGCCTCGGCGCGCCGGGCTTTGATTGAACCCTACCTGTCCGTCCAAAGCCGCGATAACCCGGGCGACAGCTGCCCCGTGGTGGCCTTCGCCGCGGACATCTGCCATGAGAGCGCTGAAAGCGGCTTGCGCGAGCCGTTCATGGACGGCCTTAACAGGCTGCTCGACGCCTTCAGCCAGCTGATGGAATCGGCTGATCCCGGCGAAAACCGCAAGCAAGCGCTGGTGCAGTATTCGATGATGGTCGGCGCCCTGACACTCGCCCGCGCTACCCGTGGCGAAGCCCTTTCTGATGAAATCCTCGAAGCGACGTGCAGTTTTCTGACCGCAGCGAAGCCCGATACGCCTCCTGCCGCGTGAAATCCCACGACAATACCCTCGCAGGCTTCCCAAGCTCCTACACTCATCAACGCGGCTGCGCGGACGGGCAGTTTTGGTCATTGCCAAATCGCTCCGCAGCCAGCAATCTCAAGTGACGTTCGAGCCCGATTCTGCGATGCACACAGGAGCCAAGCATGCCTGCAACCATTCTGGTACTGGTTGAAACCATTAATGATTACCTGCCCATCCTCGAACATCAGGGCTTTCACCTGATCCTCGCCCCGACCCCGGCCGAACGCGCCGCCGCCATTGCCCGACACGGCGGCCAGATCGACGCAGTGCTGACCCGCGGCCCACTCGGTCTGTATGCCGACGAAATAGCCGCCCTGCCCTCGCTCAAGATCATCTGTGTGATCGGTGCCGGCTACGAACATGTCGACCTGCAGGCAGCGGCCAACCGTTGCATCACCGTGACCAACGGTGCCGGCGTCAATGCCTCATCAGTGGCTGATCACGCGATGGCCTTGCTGTTGTCGCTGGTGCGCGATGTTCCGCGCTGCGACGCTGCCGTGCGCCGGGGAGAATGGCCAAAGATCATGCGCCCTTCCCTGGCTGGCAAACGCCTGGGCATTCTCGGCCTGGGCGCCGTCGGCATGGCCATCGCCAAACGCGCCAATGCCGGCTTCGACATGAGCGTGTGCTACCACAACCGCCAGCATCGCAGCGACGTGCCCTACACATTCTGCTCGACGCCCAGCGAACTGGCACGGGCCTCGGACTTTCTGATCGTCGCCGCGCCCGGCGGGCTTGGCACCCAGCACCTGGTCAACAGGCAAGTGCTCGATGCACTCGGGCCTAATGGCTTCCTCGTCAACATCGCCCGGGCAAGCGTGATTGTCACCGCGGACCTGATTACCGCACTCGAACAGCGGCGGATCGCCGGTGCCGCGCTGGATGTCTTCGATAACGAACCTCAGGTTCCGGATGCGTTGAAAAATCTCAACAACGTGATCCTCACGCCCCACGTTGCCGGTCTTTCACCCGAGGCGACCCAGGGTACGGTGGAGCTGGTGGGCAAGAACCTGCAGGCGTTTTTCTCCGGGCAACCGGTGCTGACGCCCATCGAGCTACCCCTGCCGACTGCCATCCAGCACGTTCACTAAGGCTCCACTGGCGAAGGCAAATCCTCAACCCCCCGCAGCGTACGACGGGAGTTGCGCCAGGTAAGGCCATGGATAGATCCCCCGTTCGTGGCCGTCGCTGAACACCAGTTGCAAGCCATAGCCCTGAGCGTTCAACCCGAGCACCTGAACACGGGCGTCGACCAGCGGCGGTGTGCCCTGCCAGCGAAACGCACGACATTGCGAACACGGGCATTGGCGGCGCAACAACGCGTAATCCAGCCACTGCTCGCGGCCGTCGGGCCAGCTCAGATGCAGTTGCTGTTTGCTCCGGGAATTGGCAACGGCCAGCGGGCTCATTGCAATTGACTCAGGGCAATGCGCACCGCTTTGCGCACTTCCGGGTCGCCGTCGTCTTGCGCAGCCAGCAAGGGGGCGATTGCACCGCGTTCACTCAGCTCACCCAGCGCCAGTGCAGCCTCCTTGCGCAGATTGCTGATGCGATGGCCCAGGGTTTCGATCAACGCGTCCAGCGCCGGTGCATAGCGCAGTCGTCCGAGGCTGCGGGTGGCACGCAGCCGCACTTGCCAGTAATCGTCAGTCAAGGCCTCGACCAGTGCCGCTCCTGCATCGACGTGCCCGACCTTACCCAGCGTTGTTGCGGCTTCCTCGCGCACTTGCCAGGCCTGATCCTGCAGGGCGATGCGCAAGGCTGGCAACACTTGCGCATCGCAGGCCAGGCCGAGAGCGCCCGTGGCGGCGCGGCGGACTTCGGTGTCCGGGTCGTCGCTGGCCAATTTCGCCAGGGCCGGCAAGGCATCGAGCTGTTTGAGCCAGCCAAGCACGCCGACCGCTTCGCGACGAACGCCGGCGTCTTCATCGTTCAAGGCGACTGAAGCCGCCGCAGCGGCATCGGGAAAGCGCAATTCGCGCAAAGCCCTGAACGCGGCGATGCGCACGCTGATGTCCGCATGCGCGGTCCACGGCAGTATCACCCGGCCCGCCGCCTCGCTCTTGAGCAGGCTGAGGCTTTGCGCGGCGGCAGCCTGTACCGCCGAGGATGGATCGGTCAGGGCCTGGCACAACGCTTCGACCACAGGCTCGTCCTCCCAGGCTTCAAGCAATCGCGCGGCTTCGGCACGAACCTCTGCGGTCGGGTCTTGTGCCAGACGATTGACCAGCCACAGCAAACCGTCCGGTTCTTCGAGATCGGCCAGTTCGATCAAGGCAATTCTGCGCACGCCAGGATCTTCATCCGTCAGGCGCGGTTGCAGGGCGAGAATGTCGTCGTTATCGGTTACGGAAAATAATGAGGTCATAGGGCAAATCGCGGCAGTTTGTTTTGAGGAGGCAATCCGAGGGGGTTCAGGCGCGGTAGCTGCCGACCGTCTTCGTGACGCAGGAGTTCGAGGCAATGACGCTTCAAGCGGGAAAATTCGGGGCTGGTCACCAGCTCGGTGGTCCGTGGCCGTGGAAATTCCAGGCGCAGGTCTTCGATGATGCGACCGGGACGCGTGCTCATGACCAGCAAGCGATCAGCCAGGAACAACGCTTCGTCGATGTCGTGGGTGACAAACACAACCGTGGTGCGGATCCGTGTCCAGATGTCGAGCAGCAGTTCCTGCATGTTCAATCGGGTCAAGGCATCGAGGGCACCGAAGGGTTCGTCCATCAGCAGCAGGCGCGGACGATTGACCAACACCCGGGCGATCTCCACCCGCTGCTGCATACCGCCAGACAGTTGATCCGGCCAACGATCGGCGAAACCTGCAAGGCCGACCAAGGCGAGGATTTCATCGGCCGCCCGCTGCCGCTCGGCTTTGCCGACGCCGCGCATTTTCAGGCCGAAAGCAACGTTGTCTCGCACTGTTCGCCATGGAAACAGGGTGTGCTGCTGGAACACCATGCCGCGCTGGGGTGATGGTCCGCAGACTTTGGCACCATCGACGTTGAGCGTGCCGGTCCGCGGTTGCAGGTGACCTGCCAGCGCGCCGAGCAACGTCGATTTACCGCAACCGGACGGCCCGAGAATGCACACGAACTGACCCGGTTCGATCTGACACTCCAGACCCTGCACGGCTTCGAAGGCCGCCTTGCCCTCGCCGAGGCTGATCGACAAGTCACGTATATCGATCCGCCCTTCAGGATGTTGAAAAACGCTCATGAGGCTTTTCCTCGTGGTCGATGCCAAGGCGTGAACAACCCGCCCAGGCGCTTTATCAGCAGGCTGCTGCCCATGCCGAGCACGCCGATCAGCAACATGCCGACGACGATGTCGGGGTAGTTTTGAATGGTGTAGGACTCCCAGGTGTAATAACCGATGCCGTACTGGCCGGAGATCATTTCTGCGGTCACCAGGCAGAACCATGAAGTGCCCATGCCGATGGCCAGGCCGGTGATGATGCTGGGCGCGGCGCCCGGCAAAATCACCTCCAGCAAAATCGCCCGGCGCCCTGCCCCAAGGCTTTTCGCCGAGGCAATCAGCCGTGGGTCGACACCTTCCACGCCGTGCACGGTGTTGAGCAGGATCGGGAACAAGGCACCGGTGAACGTGATGAACACCATCGACAGTTCAGACGACGGAAACATCAGGATTGCCAGCGGAATCCACGCCACCGCCGGGATTGGCCGCAGCACTTCCAGCGGTGGCAAGAGCAAATCCTCAGCCCATTTCGAGCGGCCGATGGACAGCCCCAGAGCAACGCCGACGATCAACGCTGCGCAGTAACCGGCGAAGACCCGGCTGAGGCTGCTGCTCAAGTGACGAGCGAGCTTGCCGGAATCACCCAGCCCCAGCGCCGCCTCAACAACCGCCCCGGGGGTCGGCACGTTGGCGAAGGTTACCAGGCCGAGATTCCAGTGGTGGCTGGCGGCGAGTTGCCAGAAAAGCAGGCAAAACAACAGCGAGGCGACTCGGGGGAGCCAGCGTAAACAGGGTCCGTACACAATATTCCCTCTCACTTGAAAACCTGTGGGAGCTGGCTTGCCAGCGATTGCAGAGTGTCAGTCGACATCGGTATCGGCTGGTCTGGCCCCATCGCGGGCAAGCCCGCTCCCACAGGGGATTGCGGCGTTTTTGGGTTAGCGAACAGCCACAGCCTGCGCGGTGGCATCGGTGAAATCGAAAACCTTGCCGCCTTGGGCGCTGGCGAACTGCTGGGCCTGGCCTTTGAGCAGGAACGCGCTGAGGCGCCCGTTGGCATCGCTGGCAAACCACGCCTGATCCGCCAGCAACTTGATCCCGCTGTCACTGGCCTGGGCATACACCGCGCGGATGTTTTTGCCTTCCTGCTTGAGGCTGGCCAATGCGCTGAACGCCGCTTGCGCCGAGGCGTACTGGCGCACTTTCGGCTCACCGCGCACCCAGATTTCCGCCACGTGGCTGAAGTCGGTGATGGCTTTGCCGGTGGACGCATCCGTTGCAGTGAGCGGCGCCTGCGCGTAGTTCGCCAGTTGCGCGGTGTAGTCCAGGTTCGAAGCCTTGAACGCGGCGCGGATGTACTGATCGTCAATGAAGGTGTTCAGATCCAGACCGCGATCGGCTTTCTTCAACAATTTGAGCGTATCGATGGCCGTGCCCACCGCCTGGCGGTACTCCGGTTTCCAGCTCAGGTCGCGGGTTTGCACGCCCAGAGGGCCGTGGAACAGGTAGTTGACCTCGGCATCGACGCCAGTGACCTTGGCGATCAGCTCGCTGTATTTCTCGGGCTCCGCGGCGAGCAACTGATTGGCCTCGATGCTCGCCCGCAGATAGGCGACGACAATTTCCGGGTACTTTTTCGCATAGTTCTGGTCGACCAGTGCGCCATGGAACGTTGGCGCTCCAGCCTGGGAACCGTCGTAGATCTTGCGCGCGAAACCGCGGCTCGGGAACAGTTCGGCGAACGGTACGAAGTCGGCATGGGCGTCGATCTTGCCCGCCTGCAACGCAGAGCCGGCGACTTCCGGCGGCTGGGCGATGATGTTTACGTCCTTGAGCGGGTCCCAGCCCTGGGCGGCCACGGCGCGCAGCAACATGCCATGGGCGGTGGAGGCGAACGGCACCGAAATGGTCTTGCCCTTGAGCTCCGCCAACGACTGCACGCCTGATGCACTCGGCACCACGATGCCGTTGCCACTGCCTTTGGTGCTGCCCGACAACACGCTGATGAACAGGCTGTGCTTGCCCGCTGCTTCAAATGCCACGCCATTGAATGAGCCCGGGAAATCGGCCATCGCGCCGAAGTCGAGTTTGCCGGCGACCATCTCATTGGTCAGTGGCGCGCCGCTGGTGAAATTCTTCCACTGCACCTCGTATTTGGCATTCTTGTATGGGCCGTCGTGGGGCAAGTATTTGTCCAGCAGGCCGAGTTCGCGGATCAACAGACCACCGGCGGCGCAGTTGATGGTGGTGTCCTGAGTGCCAATGGCAATGCGGATGGTTTCGGCCGAGGCCGACAAGGTGAATGACGCCAGTACCAGACCGGCCAACGCTGCACGCAACATCATGAGTGTTTCCCCTCGAATCATTTATTGGATGTTCGTCTCCGCCACGATCTGGGCGTGGTGGGAAACGAGGGGTGTTGTGGATCAGGCGTCCGGTGGTTGCCGGATGGCTTTGGGTTGTCTGTGGCGGACGCATCGCTGGCAAGCCAGCTCCCACAAAGTTCTCTATTGCCAGCGAAATCTGTGTCCTACTGCAAAGCCCTGTGGAGCGGGCTTGTCGGGTCGACGCATCGCAGCGATGGCGTTCTTTCAGTCAGCGCAATAAGTAAGGGATTTCAACTTTCACCGCCCCGGTCGGGCAGTCCTTTTCACAGGGCATGCAGTACCAGCATTCATCGAACGCCATGTAGGCCTTTTGGGTGGCCGGGTTGATTGCCAGAAGGTCCATCGGGCAAACGTCAACGCACACGGTGCAACCTTTGTGGGCGATGCAAAGCTCTTCATCGACCGTGACCGGCGCGTTGGAGCGGAAGAAAATTTCCTGGGGTTGATAGGCCATTTTTCGAACTCTCTCATAGGGACGGCGTCACGCCGCATCGGCACCGACCCGCAACCGGTCGTAGGCCTGCATTTCTTCGGCACCCAGCGGGATGATGTAAGGCTCGACGGCTTTCTTGAAACTGGTCATCCGACCGTCATCGCCCTTTTTCAAGTGGCAATGGCAAAACCAGTCGCTGTCGTTGCGCTGCGGGTGATCGACCCGATAGTGGTAAAGCCCCCAGCGACTTTCGGCACGAAACAGCGAAGCCCTTGCAGCCATTTCCGCGCAGTCGCGGATCATGCTGACTTCCATGGCGCGCATCAGTTCGTGGGCGTTGTGGGCCTTGATCTGGTCGAGGTCGCGCTGGATATCGCTGAAGCGTTGCAAGCCGATCTGCATCTTCTTGGTCACTTTCGGCGGCTGCAGGTAATCGTTGACGAAGCGCCGCAGCTTGTACTCGACCTGAGCCGGTGGCAGTCCATGCTCACGATCCAACGGCGCGTAGACCCGTTGTTTTTCGCTTTCGATCTGCCGGGCATCCAGCACAGAGAACTCGCGATCAGCGACGAAATCCGCCGCGTTGTTGCCGGCAAACCAGCCGTAGGTGAACGCGCCGAGCATGTAATTGTGCGGCACGGCGGCCATGTCACCGGCCGAGTACAAGCCCTTGACCGACGTCTCGGCCTTTTCGTTGACCCACACCCCGGACGCCGAATGCCCACTGCAGAAGCCGATCTCGGAAATGTGCATTTCGACCATCTGCGTGCGGTAGTCGGTGCCGCGATTGGCGTGGAACTGTCCACGACTCGGGCGCTCGTTGCTGTGCAGGATCTCTTCGATGTTCTGGATGGTTTCCTCGGCCAGGTGATCGAGTTTGAGGAACACCGGCCCATTGCCGCTTTCGAGCTCCTGGTGGAACTCCCACATCATCTGCCCGCTCCAGTAGTCGCACTCGATAAAGCGTTCGCCCTTGTTGTTGGCGGTGTAGCCCCCCAGCGGACCGGTGACGTAGGCGCAGGCCGGGCCGTTGTAATCCTTGATCAGCGGGTTGATCTGGAAGCACTCCAGGTTCGCCAGTTCAGCCCCGGCGTGGTAGGCCATCGAGTAGCCGTCGCCGGCATTGGTCGGGTTTTCGTAGGTGCCCATCAGGTAGCCCGAGGACGGCAATCCCAGGCGCCCGGCGGCACCGCAGGCGAGGATCACCGCCTTGGCCTTGATCACATGAAAATCAGCGGTGCGGCAATCAAACCCCATCACGCCGTTGACCGCGCCCTCTTCGTCCTTGAGCAACCGGGTGCACACCAGGCGATTGGTGATGCTCACCCGCGCCCGTTTCAACTGGCGATACAGGACCTTTTTGATGTCATGACCTTCCGGCATCGGCAACACGTAGGCGCCCATGTGATGGACTTTTTTCACCGCATAGTCGCCGGTTTCGTCTTTCTCGAACTTCACCCCCCAGCGGTCCAGTTGCTCGATGGTTTCGAAGCTGTGGGTGGCGTAGGCGTACACCGCCGCCTGGTTGACGATGCCATCGTTGGCAATGGTGATTTCCTTGGTGTACTGCTCCGCTGTCGAGTGGCCGGGAATGATCGCGTTGTTCAGACCATCCATGCCCATGCTGATCGCGCCGCTACGCTTGACGTTGGCCTTGTCGACCAACAATACCCGCAGATCACGGTTGCGTTCCTTGGCCTTGATCGCCGCCATTGGGCCGGCGGTGCCGCCGCCGATGACGACGATGTCGTATTCCTGTTCGAGGGTCTTGCGACTCATGCCTGCTCCCCTTTTTGCCGGTCGATCCGCAGGCGGTACTGGAACGCATCGCCACGGTAATAAAGGTGTTCAAAGTCCACGGGGCGCCCCTGGGCATCGTGGGTCAGGCGCTCGATGCGCATGATCGGCGAGCCAGGTTCGACGTTCAGCGCCTGGGTCAAGTCGCTGTCGGCCAGCACCGCATCGATCGCCAGGTCGGCGTGCCCGAGGGCCACGCCGCAGTCGTTTTCGAGGATCAGGAAAATGTCGCGGGTCACCAGATCCGCCTTCTCCAGGCGCTCACCGATGGCTTTGGGCAAGTAGGTGATTTCCAGCGAAATCGGCTCACGGTTGATCAGCCGAACGCGCTTGATCTGCGCCACGGTCTCGCCTTCGGCGACCTGCAATCGCTCAGCCACCAATTTATCGGCGGCGATGAACTTGAAGCTGCGCAGGCGGTTGATCACCTCGTAGCCGCGACCGGTCATGGACTCGGCCAGGCCTTGCAGAGTGCTGACGTTCTGGAAGGTTTTCGGCTTGGCAACGAAGGTGCCCTTGCCGTGGATCTTGAAGATCAACCCTTCCTTCTGCAGATCACCGAGGGCCTGGCGCACGGTAATTCGGCTGACTTTGAACAGCGTGCCGAGTTCGCTTTCCGACGGCATCTGGCTGTCTTGCGGGTATTCACCGTCAAGAATGCGGGCGCGCAGTACGTCACGCAGTTGGGTGTGCAGCGGAATACTGCTGTTGGAAAGAGGGCTGAGAGATAGAACGTTATCGGTCATCAAGATCACTTGTTATAACGAGTTATGACATGATCTTAGAGAGTCGCCGTTCCTCTTGAGAAATACTGTTTACGCATAAGGTTAGAAGTGCACTGGCGCAGGGCATTGTGGCGCCCTGTCCCAGCGCACCACGTCGATCATGCCCTGCGAGGATCAGCCGATGTGCAGGGCACGCAAGTCCAGTCGGCCGTCTTGCATTGGCGGGCACCAGTAGTAGCCCCCGGTGATCGGTCGGCTGATGCGGTACAGACCATCAGTAATGCCGTCTTCCAGGCCGCTCATGCGACGCAATTGAACTTCGAAAGCGTCGAGGGAAAAACCGAAGGCAAGGAACATCAGGCCAGCACGTTCATCTTCAATCCATGGCATCGAGCGACGGACCACGAACGCTTCGGGGGCGAAGCTTTCCTGAGCGGTGCGTTTGACGTGGGCAGAGATCGGCGCGTCATCGAGCTCTTCGTTATCGCTCAAGCGGCGACCCATGATGTCGTCCGTTTCATGGGACGCCATTGCGTGAAAACGCTTGAGGTCATGCTGCCATTGCTGGATCGCGGCGAAACTGCCGCCCACCGTCCCTTCAGGGCCGTCGTTTACCAATGCGGCAGCCGCAGCGGCCTCGTCGCGAGGGTTTTCCGTGCCGTCTTCGTAGCCGGTCAGGTCATGGCCGTCACGGTGACGAAAGCCTTCAGTCACCTGCACCAGACGCAGAGCTGGTGCCAGCGCGGCTTCAAAGGCGTTGCTGCGATTGAGCAATTCGCCACGGTCAGTACCGTGCAGCCAGCACCACAGCGCCTGCTGCGTCGACGGGTTGTCGACACCGACACCGGTCAACGCAGGAAACGCTCGCAGGCCCTGGATGTGGCCATTCAGCGCCTTGACCAGCGACTCACCAAAACCCACCACTGCCGATTTGCCATCCACCAGTTGCAGCAGCTTATCCAGCGCCGCCGGCAATTGTGCGGCGGATTCCAGGGCGAAGAACATATGACGGGCGAGAGGTGGAACGGGGGTGGCGAGAATGCCCGGCTGGTAATGACTCATATGAACTCCTTGATAAAGATCGCGAAGTTTAACCGCAGCACCGGCCGTTGTGTGCTCCGAGGTCAAAAGTTGCATTTCTAGATCCGGCCAAAGCGGTCTACGCTTGAGGCACAAGAACCCGATCCCAGCCCCTCTATTCTGCCCATCAGCGCTCGATTGTCTTAAAAAACCAGCTCATTAAGGCGTATAACCTTTGCAGCGATTTCCGAACGGCAAGCCATCAGCATTGGCTGACATCTCACACGGGGTAGCGACATGAGCACAGCAGATCTCCTCGGCAACCTGTTTCCCGAGGCCGGCAGCATCCCGGAAAAATACCGTCTCGACGGTCCGACCGAGCAGCGCGAATACCTGGTCGACGGTGTCCTGAAAACCTGGCCCGGTGCCCTCGCCCAGGTCCGCAGCCCGGTGTACCTGAGCGCGGCCAATGGCGACGAACAAGTGATCCTCGGCAGCACGCCACTGTTGGACGCCGACACCGCTTTGACCGCTCTGGACGCCGCCGTCCGTGCCTATGATCGCGGCCAGGGCCTGTGGCCGACGATGCGGGTGGCCGAACGCATCCAGCACGTTGAAGGCTTT
The DNA here is from genome assembly GCF_004307605.1 of Pseudomonas sp. Sample_24. NCBI lineage: Bacteria > Pseudomonadati > Pseudomonadota > Gammaproteobacteria > Pseudomonadales > Pseudomonadaceae > Pseudomonas > Pseudomonas sp. Sample_24. Next base: position 86,732 of record NZ_RCNW01000159.1, on the reverse strand, counting down.
CTTGCGCGGATGCGGGAGCAACGCGACGCCGTGGTCAAATTGCTGATGTGGGAAATCGGCAAGAATCTCAAGGACTCGGAAAAAGAGTTCGACCGCACCTGCGACTACATCGTCGACACGATCAACGCACTCAAGGAACTCGACCGCCGCTCCAGCCGCTTCGAGCTGGAACAGGACACCCTCGGCCAGATCCGCCGCGTCCCGCTGGGCGTGGCATTGTGCATGGGGCCTTACAACTATCCGTTGAACGAAACCTTCACCACGTTGATTCCGGCGCTGATCATGGGTAATACCGTGGTGTTCAAACCGGCGAAACTCGGCGTGCTATTGATTCGCCCGTTGCTCGAAGCCTTTCGCGACAGCTTCCCCGCCGGGGTGATCAACGTGATCTATGGCAGCGGTCGGGAAACCGTCAGTGCGCTGATGGCCAGCGGCAAGATAGATATCTTCGCCTTCATCGGTACCAACAAAGCCGCCAGCGACCTGAAAAAACTCCATCCAAAACCCCACCGCTTGCGTGCGGCACTGGGGCTGGATGCAAAGAACCCCGGCATCGTCCTGCCGGAAGTGGACCTGGACAACGCGGTCAACGAAGCAGTTACCGGCTCCCTGTCGTTCAACGGCCAGCGCTGCACCGCGTTGAAAATCCTGTTTGTCCACGAGGATGTGGTCGATGCTTTTATCGAGAAATTCAACGCCAAACTCGCCACCCTCAAACCCGGCATGCCTTGGGAAAGCGGTGTAGCCCTGACGCCTTTACCGGAGTCAGGCAAGGTCGACTATCTGCATTCGCTGGTGGCCGACGCCGTCAACAAAGGCGCTAAGGTGGTCAACCCCAATGGTGGCGCAGCCCGGGCGTCTTTTTTCTACCCCGCCGTGCTGTACCCGGTGACACCGCAGATGCGCGTTTACCAGGAAGAACAGTTCGGCCCGGTCGTACCCATCGTGCCCTATCGACATCTGGATACCGTGATCGATTACGTCCTGGAATCGGACTTTGGCCAACAGTTGAGTATCTTCGGCACCAACCCGGTGGCCGTTGGCCGTTTGGTAGACACCTTTGCCAACCAGGTCGGGCGCATCAACCTCAATGCCCAGTGCCAGCGCGGCCCGGACACTTACCCGTTCAACGGGCGCAAGAACTCCGCCGAAGGCACCTTGTCGGTACATGACGCTTTGCGGGTGTTTTCGATCCGCACACTGGTGGCCACCAAATTCCAGGAGACCAACAAAGACCTGATCAGCGAGATCATCAGTGGTCGCAGTTCGAGCTTTTTGACCACCGACTACATCTTCTAAGTAGGCTGAGTCTTACTGCCAGCGCTGATGCAACACCAAGGCAACATCGGCATAAAGCCGCTGCGCCTTGACGCAGTGCACCAGCGACTGGCGAAGACCGCACCGCGCTGGACATCTGAGCTCTCGTTACGGCGTAACGGCCCGACGAATTTTCAGGCTCCAACCCTGCTGCATACCCGCAGCCGCCAGCAGAATCGCGGCAACCCCGACCCATTGCAGCAACTCCAGGCGATGACCGAAGGCAAACCAGTCGACGAAGATCGCCGCGATCGGATAGATGAATGACAACGCGCCAGTCAATGCGGTCGGCAGTTTCTGAATAGCGCCGTACAACAGCACGTACATCACACCCGTGTGCACAATACCCAACGTCACCAGGCTGGACCACGCGCTCGTTGTCTGCGGCATGGCCGAAAAGTGCGCAAACGGCGCAAGTAGCAGTACACCGGTACTCACTTGAATCAGGGCAATCAGATGCGGTGGCGTGCCCGTCAGGCGTTTGATGATCAATGCGGCAATCGCGTAAAGAAATGCCGCACCCAGTGCCAGCGCAATGCCCAGCAGGTATTCGTTGCCACTCTCGCCCTGCCCTCCATGGGCGCTGACAATCGCCAACATCCCGAGGAACGACACGCCCAGCCATGCAAGCTTTTGCAAGGTGATCTTCTCGTTGAGAAAAATCGCGGCAAGCCCCACCAACATGAACGGCTGAACGTTATAGACCGCTGTGCCGATGGCAATCGAAGCACGGGAATAGGAGGCAAACAACAACACCCAGTTGCCGACAATCGCCACACCACTGAGCACGGCCAACAGGAAAGTGGTACGAGTCAAAATGCCGGGGCGCAGGAAGCCGAATGCCGCGCAAATCAGCAGCAAGGTCCCGGCACCAAACAGGCAGCGCCAGAACACCACATCCAGTACCGGTTGCCCTGAAACCAGCACAAACCAGCCAATGGTGCCGGAGATGAGCATGGCAGCGGTCATTTCAAATGAGCCGCGACGTATTGAGTTGTCCATCATTAGACTCCTGTGTTGATGGGCAAATTATGCCGATCAGCCGAAGCGCTTCTCCAGCGCAAAAAGAAGGCTAAAATCCAAATCTGCCTTTAATGCGAAGGCGATCTTGTAAAACTGCCTAATAGAGGTTTCGCCATGACCGATGACATCGACCAGGTGCTGATCACGGCTTTGATGGAAGACTCACGACGTTCGCTCAAGGCGTTGGCGCAAATCAGCGGGCTGTCCTCGCCCAGCGTTGCCGAGCGCCTGCGTCGTCTGGAAGAACGAGGTGTGCTCAAGGGCTACACCGTGGAAATCGACCCGAAATGCTTCGGCTATCAACTCCAGGCCATCGTGCGCATTCGCCCGCTGCCGGGCCAGTTGCATGAAGTGGAACGGCAGATCATGGCCATCCCCGAGTTCACCGAATGCGATAAAGTCACCGGTGACGACTGCTTCATCGCCCGCCTGCACGTCCGTTCGATGGAGCAATTGGATACCCTGCTCGACCGACTCAATACCCACGCAGAAACCAACACCGCCATCGTCAAGAAAACCCCGGTAAAACGCCGTTTGCCGCCGATGGCGTAGGTCATTTCACCCAATCGCAGACAATAAAAAACCCGCCGAAGCGGGTTTTTCGTTAGTGCCGACTTTTAGTCATCGCGGCTCATGATGCCGAACAGCTGCAACAAGCTGACGAACAGGTTGTAGATCGATACATACAGGCTGATGGTCGCCATGATGTAGTTGCGCTCGCCGCCATGGATGATGGCGCTGGTCTGGAACAAAATGCAGACCGAGGAGAACAGCACAAAACCTGCGCTGATCGCCAGTTGCAGGCCGCTGATCTGGAAGAAGAAGCTCGCCAGCGTCGCACCCAGCAGCACGAAGAAGCCTGCAGTGATGAAACCGCCGAGGAAGCTCATGTCCTTGCGAGTGATCAGTACGTAGGCCGACAAGCCGCCGAACACCAGTGCCGTCATCGCGAAGGCCGAGCTGACGACTTCAGCACCGCCCTGCATGCCAAGGTAACGGTTGAGGATCGGGCCGAGCAGGAAACCCATGAAACCGGTCAAGGCAAATGCCGACACCAGGCCCCACGCGGAATCACGAAGTTTGTTGGTAAGGAAGAAAAGACCGTAGAAGCCGATCAGCACCACGAAGATGTTCGGGTAGCCAACACGCATCTGCTGGGCAACGAAAGCCATTACACCGCTGAAAGCGAGGGTCAGGGCGAGCAAGCCGTATGTGTTGCGCAGGACGCGGCTAACCTCTAGCTGCTCAGCCTGCACGCTGTTATTAACTGCGTAATCCTGTTCGCGCATGGCGACACTCCTGTTGGTTTGAAACGTTCAGTCGCAAAGATCATAACAGACGCCCTGTAACAAGCTATGCAGAGAGTTTGACAGTGTGTTTCATTCAGGTATTATGGCGCCCGCAACGCAAACGGAGGTGTGGCCGAGTGGTTTAAGGCAACGGTCTTGAAAACCGTCGACTGTAACAGGTCCATGAGTTCGAATCCCATCGCCTCCGCCATATTTGTAGTGACAAAGCCCTGATTATTCAGGGCTTTGTCGTTTCTGGGGTTTGGCAAAATCCATCGGCCCATACTTCAGCCCATCGACCAGTCCTTAAATTTCATCGCCCATCCAAACTTTTCGCATCACCAGGCGTCCTTTTCTTATAACTTCCCATCGGCTGGCTTCAGCCAAGGACTGGCAATGACATTTTTCATTTTTCTTCTGGCCTGCGCAGCAGCAGCAAGCACCGGCGTCATGTTCAAGCCGGGTGCATGGTACGAAGCGCTGAACAAACCTGGCTTCACCCCGCCCAACTGGGCGTTCCCGCTGGCCTGGACAACTATTTACCTGTTGCTGGCCTGGGCCGGTTACCGCTTGAGCCTGATCCCGGGCAGCCAGACAGTCCTGGCGTTGTGGGCGGCACAGATTGCATTGAACACACTGTGGACGCCGGTTTTCTTTGGCGCGCATCAGGTGTTGGCGGCGATGGTGATTCTGCTGGTGCTATGGTTGGTAGTGGCGGCGATGGTGGTGTTGGCGCTGCAGCTCGATGTAATTACGGGGTTGATCCTGTTTCCGTATCTGGCATGGCTGTGCGTCGCGGCCGCGTTGAATTTTTCGATTTTGATCAAGAATCGCTGATGCCCCATCAAACCGCCTCGACGAGGAGGCTCAATCTGGGTAGATAAAAAAAGGCGCTCCGAAGAGCGCCTTGTTCTTGGCTATCAATTGAGTTGTTTCATATCCGCGTTACCCGAACCATCTATGTTGATGCGCTTAGGCTTGGCCTCTTCCGGCACAACTCGCAACAGATCAATACTCAATAGCCCATTAGACAACGATGCACTTTTGACCTCTATGTGATCCGCCAAACGGAAGGACAGTCGAAATGCACGCTGCGCGATTCCCTGATGAAGGTAAATCGCTTCCTTATCGCTTTCTCGCTTGCCGCCAGCGATGGTCAAAACCTCCTTCTCGACTTGTATCTCAAAATCCTCCTCCGTCAGACCCGCCGCCGCTATGACGATTCGATAATGATCGTCACCATGCTTTTCGACGTTGTGTGGAGGATAGGTAGTCGATGCCGCCTCGCTGCGAAGCGCGGATTCAAAAAGGTCGTTGAAACGATCAAAGCCTACCGACTGACGAAACAGTGGGGCCAACGAAAAAGTAGTAGCCATAGCTAAATCTCCTGAGTTTTCTCCAAGTGATTTATGACGCGGCCCGGTTTCGGCACCGCGTAAAAAATATATAGCGATGCCGGAAATACGATTCAAGAGGTTCAAAAATAATTTTTTGTTCTCAAGAAACAATGCAAAAAAATGCGATCTTCTAACTGTTGCGCTTTGCTGAAAACGCATTTCACTGGACTACTTCGTACGCCTTGAATGCAAGTCAGCAAAGCAATCCCGCCGTAGAAACTGGCCACAGAGCATGAGGTACACGTAAAGCCTTTTTCATGAGAACCCATGTGCTACGACGGTTCACCGCTGTCGCGTCGAAGGCGGCTGGCGTTCACCCTCTCGTCACGCGCCTTTGCTGGTTGCGGCAGGCGCGGCGCTGTTGCTGGGTGGCGCCCTGTTTGCAATCAACCGACCCCATCGCCAACCTTTCAAAAAAATACGCTAGTCACCCTCCAGAGAGTGCAAAAAGGCCCTCGATGGAGGTAATGCGTTGGCATCCTGTGACGAGGGAGCTTGTCGGATCGCCGCACCGTCCCGCGGGGCTGCGCAGCACTTCCTTTTAGGGCCGCTTCGCGCCCCAGCGGGACGGTGCGGCGATCCGACAAGCTCCCTCGCCACGGGTGTTTGTCCTTGAGAAAACAGCATTGCGCTCAAACACAACTCGATTACAACGTATATGAAATACCGACCTGTACCGTTCTTGGGGCTCCCGGATAGGCGTAAACGTTGCCGAACGCCCCTTCCTCATAGTCTTCATCCGTCAGGTTCTTCACATCCAGGTTGAGCCTGACCTTTTCATTGATTTTGTAATAGCTGAGCAGGTCGACGACGGTATAGCTGCCCATCGTGAAAGCCGTGTTGGCTGTCTGCCCTGCGCGCTCATCGACGTACTTCAGACCAGTGCCCAGCCCCAGGCCCTTGAGTGCGCCATCCTGAAACTCGTAGACGTTGAGCAGGCTGAAGCTATTCTGCGGAATGTTCATCAGTCGGGTGCCGGACTTGATGACGTTGTCCTTGGTCACCTCGGCATCGACATAGGCATAACCGCCAATCATCCGCCATTGCGGAGTCAGGTTACCGGCCACGTTGAGGTCGAACCCACGGCTGCGCACCTCGCCTGCCGCCACGCTGAACGTCGAGTCCAGCGGATCGGTGGTGAGCACATTGCGCTTTTCAATCTGGTAGATCGCCGCCTCGACGCTCAATTGGCTGTCCAGCGCATCCCACTTGATCCCAAGTTCATAGGACTTGCCCTTTTCCGGATCAAACCCTCCGCCCTGGCGACTGGCTCCGGTGTTGGGCTTGAACGAACGCGCCGTGTTGGCGTACAGCGCCACGGTCTCGGTCAGATCATAGGTGAAACCCAGGCGCGGGGTGACTGCATTGTCGCTGGCCTCCCAGCTCCTGCCGCCCGGGACAAACGTTTGGTAGTCATGCTCGAAGCGCTCGAAACGCGCGCCGGCCAACAGTTTCAATCGCTCGGTCAAGGCCACCTGATCCTGAACGAAAGCGGCGTAGGTCTTGAGGTTTTCCTTGTCATCCGTCGGTGTTCGGGTCAGGGCTGGGCGAGGCTGACCATACACCGGATCGAAGATGTCGATCGGGTAGGCACTCACCGCCCCGCTGGAGCGCTGAATGATCGACGTGTAGTCGTAGTCCTCGTACTCGACCCCGGTCAGCAAGGTGTGATCGAAACCGCCGGCGGTGAAGTGGCCGGTGAGGTTGAGTTGGCTGTCCTTGTCGGTCCACTCCAGCTTGCGGTAATTGAAGTTGCGGCCCAGTGTGCGACCGTCTGCGGCGACGCCGTTGGCCTCGACGGCATTCCCCTGCAACGTGCCATCAAGCCATTGGAACCCGCCTCCCAACGTCCAGTTGTCACTCAACAGATGCTCGAACCGCAGTTGCGCCATGTTGTTGTCGTTGTGCAATTTGCCAACGTCTTTTTCGCCGAAAAAAGTGTCGCGAGACGCGGTGCCGACCTGGTTGGGATATCGCGTCAGGCCACGATCAAGCGGATGATTGTTGCGCATGAAATCGCCTTCGAAGATCACCTTGGTCTCATCGGTGACCTGCCAGCTCAGCACCGGCGTCACGCCGTAGCGCTCGGTTTCAACATGATCACGAAAGGTATCACCGCCCTCACCCACCACATTCAGGCGATAGGCCAGGCGGCCTTCTTCATCCAGCGGGCCGGAGGCATCCAGCGTGCCACGCTGCATTCCCTGGTCATCGAGTTGGCTACCCAGCGTGACCATGGGCACGGCCAGAGGTTGCTTGGAAATGACGTTGAAAGTGCCACCGGGATCGCCTCGACCATAGAGCATGGTCGCCGGCCCTCGCAGCACTTCGAGCCGCTCGATGGTGTTGGCATCGGGCATGTTCGGGTAACCACGGTTGATGGGAAATCCGTTGCGATAGAACTCGCCGGTGGTGAATCCACGCACCGTGAACGTGGTCAGGCCCTGGCCGCCGAAATTGTTGGCTCGCCCCACTCCGCCGGCGTAGTCGAGCGCGTCCTGCAAACGAGTGGCACTGATGTCCTCTACCACATCCTTGGACACCACGGTGATCGACTGCGGTGTCTCGTGGATCGACGTGTCGGTGCGCGTGGCACTGGCCGAGCGCGTCGCACGGTATCCATCCACCGGCCCCAACGCCGTTTCAAAGTCAGCGCTGCCAACGATGTCGGTCGCTTGCAACTCCAGACCGGGCTGATGGGTAGTCGCTTGTTCCGCCCAAGAGGAAGCGGAAAACGCCTGTAGCATGCAGATAGAAACCAGGGTACGACGCATTTAAGGAGCCTTGATAAACCAGCCAAATGGGGTGGCATACGTGCCAACAAATTGCGGCGCATGGTATATCAATTTTTTAGCGTTTGATACGTATTCGCATTTATATCTTTGTTTGGTGCTGTCTGACCAGGGTTTTCAGAGCTTGCGGATGACCTGCCGTCACACTACGTACTTGCAAAGTGGGTCGAGGTTTGTGGAACGGAACGGGAAAGCAAAGTGTCATTCCTTATAGACACATTGAGTTCGCCCATCCCGCTGAGATTGAGAGGTCATCTTCATGAACAACATCATCTACATCGTTGGCGCAGTTGTGATCGTCTTGGTGATCCTGTCGTTTGTCGGTCTTGTCTAGCTGCGCTTGGTAGACATTCCATCTCGTGAAGCGCCGGACATTCAGGCTTTGTGTCTTGCGCTTTTTTGCGATTCGATCCGCATCCCAATAATCTCGCAATGGCCGAAAAACAACGCCCCGGCAAATACCGTAATGTTGTTCACTCAGGGACAAACACTGAACTTGTGGCGAGGGAGCTAGCTCCCGCTCCGGCGCGAAGCGGCCCTAAAAGGGGCTGCTGCGCACTCCAGCGGGACGGTGCGGCGATCCGACAAATCCTCGCCACAGTTTGCTAACGGTGTACATGCATGCAGCCAGGTTTTATTTCGATACCACGACACCCGCCGGTTTCCAGCTGCCTTCACCCGCCGGCAGGACTGAAGGCGGTGTTTCTTTAGGCCAATAGAGGCGCATCACCAGATAAATCGGACCGTTGGGCGCTGGCAGCCAGTTGCTTTCGAGCGCCTTGCCGGGCGAGTTTTTCTGGATATAGAGCGTCAGCGACCCATCGGCATTCTTTTTCATGCCGGGCAGCATCGGCGAGTTCAACAGATAACGGTCGATCGGGTTTTTGATCAACAGCTGTGTTTTACCGTCATACATCGTCACCGACCAAAAGGCATTCACTGGCGGCAGTTGCCCCGCCGGGAACGTGAGCTTGTAGTCATGTTTGCTGCCGTCCAGTGGCTCGCCGGTCATGGTTGTGCGCGTAATGGGATAAGTGGCTTCCACTGAATCGTTCCCGTAGATGCCCCCCTTGGCGGCGCCTGCCCGCTTCAACCAGTCGCCGTTATAAAAATGGCGATCGCCAAAGTACGAGCCAATGCCCCAGCCGTTGACATTCTTGAGTCCGCCGGCCAACCACTTGTCGACCTTTTCGTTGCCCTCCTTCATGCCGAGCAGGACTGCGGCCTTGTGCTCGAGCGAAAGCTCCTTGAACTCAAAACTTTTGCCCGGACCGATGCCGATTCGCGCGATTCGAGTCCGGATGCCCTTGTCTTCCGGCGTTACCGGCACGTACTGCAACGCGGTATCAAGATACTCAAAGAAGTTCTCTTTGATCCCTGTCGTGCTGATTGAAGTGAAATTGATGACGGGTGATGCAGGCGGTGCCGGCTGTTTCAAAAATGCCGACAGCGGCTGGACTTTATAGCCCGACTGCACCTTGACCACATTCGGCATGTCCTTGGGGTTGAACAGCTGGGTCCGGTAGCCCGCCAACGTGAAGGGCGTAGTCGAATAGAAGACTTTGTTGATGCCTGGCGGGGTGGTGCCCTTCCAGTCAGGTCCGACAACCATGTAGTTACCCGCACCGTTACCCGTGGTTCGGCTACCGATGTAACCGTAGTTATAAGTATTGCCATCAATCAGTTGAACCGAGTAATAACGCTTCGTCTCCACCGCCGGTACCGTCAGCACCATGGGCTCGGCGCGCAAATCCATCCAGAGGAACGAATAAGGGGTATCACTGTTGGGGGTGACAATAGCCGTGTCCTGGTAAGTGAAGACCCGGGGTTCACTCTTGATCTGGTTGAAAGGAGCCTTGAACTGCGGACTGCTTTTGTCCACGGCGTACTCATACATCACCGCGTGGTTCATCACGATGGGCAGCCCATAGATGAAGGCTTCTTCGGCAATGGCTTTCGTTTCGGCCAGGCTGGGTGCCGCAATGCCCTTGGCTGCATCGGCGGTCTCGGCCTGGGTCACAGGATCATTCTTGCTGGAACAGCCCGCTAAAAAAGCCACCGAAGCGGCAGCGATGGCGATCCATTTCATGCGGGTTGAATATTCCGATTTCATCATTCGTCGCTCCCGACCAACATCAACTTTGCCCTGGATGTCTTGATCAGATACGCAAATGTAGAGACACCCGCCGGTTTACTGCCGCGTTTGAGCGTAGGTCATTTAGCAGCCTCCTGCTATCAGGCGTCGGGCAGTGAACCTGAGCATGGGATTGCCACACACAAAAACGCCGCTCAAAGAGCGGCGTTTTTTGTAGGGAACCAAAGACCAGACTCACCTGTGTTCAGGGAGTCTCTGGCGTTTCAGTTCCAGGGACGGTCACCCTTTTCGTCCTTGATGCGGGTCGGCAAGCCCATTACATCCAGCGCCTTGAGGAACGGCTCAGCCGGCAGCTCTTCGACGTTGGCCATGCGCTGCACGTCCCACTCGCCGCGGGCGACCAACAGGGCTGCAGCGACAGGCGGCACGCCAGCGGTGTAGGAAATGCCTTGGCTGTCGGTTTCTGCGAAGGCTTCCTCGTGGTCGGCGACGTTGTAGATGAACACTTCGCGCGGCTGGCCATCCTTGGTGCCCTTGACCAGGTCACCGATGCAGGTCTTGCCGGTGTAGCCCGGCGCCAGCGAACTCGGGTCAGGCAGCACGGCCTTGACCACTTTCAGCGGCACGACTTCCAGGCCTTCGGCGGTCTTGACCGGTTGCTCGGACAGCAGGCCGAGGTTCCTGAGGACGGTGAACACGTTGATGTAGTGCTCGCCGAAGCTCATCCAGAAACGCACGTTCGGCACGTCGAGGTTCTTCGACAGAGAGTGCACTTCATCGTGACCGGTCAGGTACAGGTTCTGCGACCCTACGACCGGCAGGTCGTCGGTGCGCTTGACTTCGAACATGGTGTTGCTGGTCCACTGGCTGTTCTGCCAGCTCCACACCTGCCCGGTAAATTCGCGGAAATTGATTTCCGGATCGAAATTGGTGGCGAAATATTTGCCATGGGAGCCGGCATTGACGTCGAGGATGTCGATCGAATCAATGCGGTCGAAATACTGTTGTTGCGCCAGCGCTGCATAGGCGTTGACCACACCCGGGTCGAACCCCACGCCGAGAATGGCGGTGATGTTCTTCTCTTGGCATTCTTCGAGGTGGTTCCACTCGTAGTTGCCATACCACGGCGGCGTCTCGCAGATTTTGCCCGGTTCTTCGTGAATGGCGGTGTCGAGGTAAGCCACGCCGGTATCGATGCAGGCACGCAGCACCGACATGTTGAGGAAGGAAGAACCGACGTTGATGACAATCTGTGATCCGGTTTCGCGGATCAGCGTCTTGGTCGCTTCCACATCCATGGCGTTCAGCGCGAAGGCCTGGATTTCGGCGGGCACTTTGAGACTGCCCTTGGCCTTGACGCTTTCGATGATGGCCTGGCATTTGGAGATGTTGCGCGACGCGATAGCAATACGACCGAGTTCATCGTTGTGCTGCGCGCACTTGTGGGCCACCACCTTGGCGACACCTCCTGCACCAATGATAAGAACGTTCTTTTTCAATTGCTTGAGCTCTCCTTCAAATTGTCCGCTTTACGAAAGGCTGGACAGGTAGTCTTCATAACCAAATTCGCGAACCACTTCGACTGTACCGTCGAGTTGTTTCACTACGATGGACGGCATTTTCAGGCCGTTGAACCAGTTTTTCTTGACCATGGTGTAACCCGCGGTATCGATGAACGACAGTCGATCGCCGATGGCCAGCGGACGCTCGAACTGGTACTCGCCAAAGATGTCGCCGGCCAGGCAGGACTTGCCGCACACCATGTAGGTGTGATCACCCTCGCTCGGTGCCAGTTTGGCGTTGAGGCGATAGATCAGCAGGTCGAGCAGGTGAGCTTCGATGGAACTGTCCACCACCGCCAGGTGCTTGCCGTTGTACAGGGTGTCGAGCACGGTCACTTCCAGCGAAGCACTGTTGGTGATCGCCGCTTCGCCCGGCTCCAGGTAGACCTGCACGCCGTACTTTTGCGAAAAGGCCTTGAGCCGCGCGCAGAATGCATCCAGCGCATAGCCTTCGCCGGTGAAATGAATGCCACCACCCAGGCTGACCCAGCTGACCTTGTGCAACAGCGGACCGAAGCGCTCTTCGATAGTGCCGAGCATCTGGTCGAACAGGCCGAAGTCGCCGTTCTCGCAGTTGTTGTGGAACATGAAGCCGGAGATCTGCTCGATCACGCCTTCGATCTTCACCGGGTCCCACTCGCCCAGACGGCTGAACGGACGCGCGGGATCGGCCAGCAGGTAATCGGAGCTGCTCACTTGCGGGTTGACCCGCAGGCCGCGGGTCTTGCCTTGCGAGCGTTCGGCAAAGCGCTGCAGCTGGCTGATCGAGTTGAAGATGATCTTGTCGCAGTTATCGAGCATCTCCTCGATCTCATCATCGGCCCAGGCCACGCTGTAGGCGTGGGTTTCACCGACGAACTTGTCGCGACCGAGCTTGAGCTCGTACAGCGACGAAGACGTGGTGCCGTCCATGTATTGCTGCATCAGGTCGAACACCGACCAGGTGGCAAAACACTTGAGTGCCAGCAAGGCCTTGGCCCCGGAATGCTCGCGCACGTAGGCAATCTTCTGCATGTTGAGCAGAAGCTTTTGTTTATCGATGAGGTAGTACGGTGTCTTGATCATTTCGAGGCCTCCGGCAAGGCCAGCCAAAAAAGGATGCGCATTGTGCCTTCACTGGCCGCATATCGAAAGAGCAGTGAGCAAACGGTCATTCGGTGAACGAGGTTCATGGCGCACTCTCGCCGCTGAAATTGACAGTCCCCTGGTGTTGACCGGCCTGGTCCCTGGCCCGCTGTAACTGTCGTTGGTTTCCGTCAGATGTAGGGGTGACACCCGCTGATATGCCAGTAAATACCGATAACTCCAGCATTTTGCAGGGTCCCGCCCGGCATTTCGCACACCCATAATTGGCTTACAACAATAAAGGGACTCACCCTGAGGTACGTAAGCCATGTACAAGGACCATATCGTCAAGGCCCGCATGACTGACAGCGCGCTATTCATGGGCGCAGTCGCAGCGGTCATCTTCATTATCACGCTGGTCTGCGGCGTCGGTGAAAGCCGGCTGTCCAATTTGATGGGGCCGATCGTCCTCGACTTGCAAGCACCTCTGGCGCGAGACATCGCGGTGGGCGGCACCTTCACCCTCACCGTTGTACTGAATCTGTTCATCCTTGGCCGGTTTCCGTTGCGGGCGCAGATCATTACGGTCTGGTGCGAACTGCTGGTGCTGTTCCTTTTATTCTTCGATACCTTCAATCTTTCCTACAGTTTCATCGCCACCAAAGTGGGTTTCATGATTACCCAAGGGGTATTCACCACGGTCTACGTGTCGGCGATTTCCATTGCCATTGCTTTTGTCCTGGCATTGTTGGGCGCTACAGCCCGCTTGTCTTCCAACGGCTTCGCCATCGCCATCGCGAGTTTCTACACCTCGTTTTTCCGCGGCGTTCCGCTGCTGATCCAGATCTACCTCATTTATCTGGGCATTCCACAGCTTGGTTATGTGGTGGGTGCCGTCCCGGCAGGGATTCTGGCGCTCTCGCTGTGCTATGGCGCCTATATGACGGAGATCTTCCGCGCGGGTATCAGCAGTATCTCGCGGGGACAGTGGGAAGCCTCCCGGGCGATTGGCCTGAACCCGTTTCAAACGATGACCCGGGTGATTCTCCCGCAGTCCATGCGCCTGATCATCCCGCCGACCGGCAACCAGTTCATCTCGATGCTCAAGGACAGTTCGCTGGTCTCGGTGATCGGCGTCTGGGAGCTGATGTTCCTGGCACGAACCCAGGGCCGCGCCGAGTTCCGTCACCTGGAAATGCTCATCACCGCAGCAGTGCTCTACTGGCTGCTTTCGATCGTGCTGGAAACCGTCCAGGCCCGCCTGGAAAAGCACTTCAATCGCGCCCACCGCTGAATCAGGAGCATCAGGATGAATCAGCCGTCAGCTTCAGCCGTCATTGCCCCGTATCCCGCTGTATCGATTCACGAGATGCATAAATGGTATGGCGATTTTCATGTGCTCAAGGGCATCGACCTGCACATTGCCAGCGGCGAGATCGTGGTCGTGTGCGGACCGTCTGGTTCCGGCAAGTCGACATTGATTCGCTGCCTGAACCTGCTCGAAGACTTCCAGAAAGGCCAGGTGTTCATCGACGGCGTCGAGTTGACCCGCAATGCCGCCTGTGTGGCGAACATCCGGCGCCAGGTCGGCATGGTCTTCCAGCAATTCAATCTGTTCCCGCACATGACGGTGCTGGAGAACCTCATGCTCGGACCGCGTCTGGTGAGCAAACTCAGTCAGTCCGAGGCGCGCGAACTGGCTTGCGAATACCTTGATCGGGTGCGGATCGGCAACCAGGCGGACAAATACCCCGGCCAACTCTCGGGCGGTCAGCAGCAACGCGTTGCCATCGCCCGCGCCCTTTGCATGCGACCACGCATCATGTTGTTCGACGAACCCACCTCCGCGCTGGACCCGGAAATGGTCAAGGAAGTGCTGGATGTGATGGGTGAACTGGCCCACGACGGCATCACGATGGTGTGCGTCACCCACGAAATGGGCTTTGCCCGACGGGTTGCCGACCGAGTCATCTTCATGGATCAGGGCTGCATCCTCGAGCAAGCCAAACCCACCGAGTTTTTTGAGAACCCGCAGCACGAACGCACCCGGGAATTTCTCTCACAGATTCTCAGCCACTGAGAAGCATCGTCGTACCGACAAAAACAACAAGAAACGCACTCAAGCTACCTGGAGGCTTACATGATCTCGATTACACGCTTGTTCACCGCCGCCGCTGTCACTACCGCCGTTACGCTCAGCGCAGGCGCCGCCTGGGCAGGCTCGACCCTCGATCGCATCCATGAAACCAAGGTGATCAAAGTGGCCACCGCGGCAAACTGGCCACCGCAGTCGTTCCTGGGACCGGACAATAAACTGCAAGGTTTCGATATCGATGTCGCCACTGAAATCGGTCGACGGCTGGGAAGCAAGATCGATTTCGTGACCCCCGAATACGGGATCATCACCGCAGGACGCTGGTCGAATCGCTGGGACTTGTCGGTCGGTTCGATGACGCCCACCACCGAGCGTTCCCGAGTCCTCGACTTCCCCGCAATCTATTACTACACGCCCTATGTATTCGCAGTGCACAAGGATGCGGCCGGAACGAAAGCGGCGGATTTGAACGATAAGGTTATCGGCGTCGAAGCCGGCACGACTTCGGAGGACTACATCAATCATCGGCTCAAGATCGACGCCGCCGATGTGCCGGCCTTCACCTACGATGTCACCGCTGGCGAGGTGAAAACCTATGGCGACAGCATGGGCCCACTCGATGACCTGCGCATGGGCAACGGGGTCAGAATCAACGCCACCCTGTCCGCGCTTCCTACCGTTGTCGCTGCCGTCAAAAATGGCTATCCCATCGTCAGAGTGGAAGGCAAACCCGCTTACTACGAACCGTTGGCCATCGCCGTGGATAAAGGCGATGAAGCATTCAACAGCGTACTGACCAAGACCGTTGCAGACATGAAAGCCGATGGCACGCTCAAGCAACTGTCTGAAAAATGGTACGGCGCCGATCTCACCAAAGTGCAATAAATTCCACAGGCAATAAGCCGAAGTACTGCAGGCGCCCGTCCTCGACGCGGCGCGCTGCATGTCTGCGCCGCGAAAAAGGACAACCGACCCCATGCACACCTATAACAACAACTACTACACCGCCACCATGAACGCTACGACTCAGCGCGCGGCGCTGTCGGCCAACGTCCAGGCCGATGTCTGCATCATCGGCGCAGGTCTGGCGGGGCTGAGTACTGCCTGGGAACTGATATCGCGGGGGCAGTCCGTCGTGCTGATCGAGGCCGGTCGTGTTGCCTGGGGGGCATCGGGGCGTAACGGCGGCTTCGTCCTTCAGGGCTGGTCCGAAGGCTTGTCATCCATCGAGCGACGCTGTGGAAAATCGACAGCCGCTGCGTTGTTCAAACTTTCCCTCGAAGGTGTCGACACGGTCCGCGAGATGATCGCCCGCCACCACCTGCCCGGCTGCGCACCAACACCAGGAAAACTGAGTGTGGTGCGTTACGAGGATGGCGATAACCTCAAGCGCCTGCGCGACAAAATGGACACGGATTTTGACTTCCACCTCGACTACCTCGACCGCCAGGCCGTACGTGAAAAGTTGAAGACCGAACGATATTTCCAAGCCCTGCGCGATAACCACGGGTTTCACTTTCATCCGTTGAACTACTGCCTGGGTCTTGCCCAACTCATCGAAGGCCACGGCGGCAAGATTCATGAACACTCGCCCATGGTCCGGGTCGAGAGCCGCAATGGACGGCATCGAGTCGTCACCGACAAGGGCACCGTCGATTGCGCCAACGTGGTGTATTGCTGTGGCGGTTACGGTGGTCCTGAGTTCGGCAAGCTGCGCCGCGCCTTTCTGCCGATCGCCACCTACGCGGTGCTGACCGAACATTTGGGCGAGCGCCTGGCCGATTCGGTAAGCACCACCGATGCCGTGGGCGATAATCGCCGGGCCTCGGACTATTATCGAATCGTCGAGGGTGACCGCCTGCTCTGGGGGGGGCGTATCACCACCCGGAACCTGCAGGATGAAAAGCGCCTGGGGCAGTTGCTGACCGACGACATTCTTGACGTGTACCCGCAATTGCGCGGCATCAAGATCGAAAAAGCGTGGTCCGGGCTGATGGGCTATGCAAGGCACAAAATGCCGCACATCGGCCCGCTCGGGAAAGGGCTATGGGCATGTACATCATTTGGTGGCCATGGTATGAACACCGCCCCTATCGGCGGCCGCGTCATTGCAGAAGCCATTTGCGGCGAGACCGATCGCTACCGCTTGTTCGATGCCTATGGGCTGGAGTGGAACGGCGGCCCGCTCGGCCCGGCAGCGGCGCAGACGGTATATGCAGGCCTGAAGATAATGGATATGTTCCAGGAGTCACGCTCTCAACGCAGGGCGACTCATAAACATTGAATCCGAGCGAGATCACGTTCATGGATGTGCAGCACGGCGGTCCACTGTTCAACCTGACTGAAAAGGACCGGCAATTGCTGGGCCTGCTGCAGGCCAATGCCCGCGAGCCCACCGCTTCGTTGGCACGCAAACTCGAGGTCTCTCGCTCTTCTGTCCAGGAGCGCATCAGCCGTCTGGAAAAGGCCGGCGTGATCACTGGCTACAGCGTGCGCATCGACCAGAACAGGCTCCAGCAGACCATCAACTGTTTCACCATGACCTCCTGCACCAACAAGAGCTATACCGATGTCATGACCTCACTGCGCAAGATGGATTCGGTGCAGGCCGTGTATGCAGTGTCGGGCGAGTCCGACTTCATCATTCATATCGCCACGCCGACCCTGAGCGAACTCAACGCCGAGCTCACCCGGATCAACATGATCAAAGGGGTTGCGCACACCGCCTCGCATATCGTGATGGAAACCAAGTTCAGCCGGAAATTGACGGTGTAGAGCGCTGTCGATAGCTGGCTTGCGGGCAGCTAATACAACACGCCTTCATACGTTCATTGCAACCAAACGTCATGCGCATCGGTCGACATCCAATAGCCAGATAATGAGCGCTGGCGTATGGAGGTCTTCAAATGATTGGAGTCATTGTCCCGGTGCACAATGAAGAGCGGCACTTGAACCAATGCATCGAGTCATTGCTGGAGGCGGCGTTGCATCGGGGCCTTGATGATGAAGAAGTAAAGATCCTGATCGTTCTGGATGACTGCACGGACACATCACTGCACATCGCCCGGTCGTATGACGTGATGACTTTGTCCTGCACCCACCGTAATGTCGGAAAAACGCGGGCACACGGCGCAGAACACTTGCTGGGAGTTGACGCACGCTGGCTGGCGTTCACCGATGCCGATACGGTAGTGCCCAAAGCCTGGCTGGCTGACCAGATCAGGTTCAACGCGGATGCCGTGTGTGGCCTGGTTGAGGTCAGCGACTGGTCCGAACACCCAAGCCGAGTGCGCGAACGCTACCACGCCAACTACCACACCATGGACGGCCACCGGCATATACACGGGGCGAACCTTGGTGTTTCCTCGGCGGCTTATCGCAGAGCTGGCGGATTCCAGGCCCTGGCCGCACACGAAGATGTGCAACTGGTCTCAGATCTTGAGCGCAGCGGTGCAAACATCATGTGGACAGCCAGCAACCGGGTAACCACCAGCGCACGGAAAAACTGTCGTTGTCGTGAAGGCTTTGGCGACTATCTGAAGTCGTTGGCCCTGTAATTATTCGCAGGTTTCGGCGAGATCAATCGAGGCGGGGTTGCGGCTCCAGTATTCCAGTAAAAAATCAGCTTCCTCATGACGCACCAGACGATGCAGCTGCAGATTTTGCGCAAGCGCTGCATGGACGTCTCGGCCGTCCTGTGAGCATCCCTCAAACGGATGCAGCCAATGACACGCCAGCACCCCGCCCTGCGCATCGAGACTGAGCAACGTGCGCTCGATCACCTGACGCCAGGCCCTGGTATCGAGAAAGTAGCCGACTTCACTCAAGACGATCAGGTCAAACGTACCGTCGGGCCAGTCTTCGGGAATGCGTGCCTGCTCGACCCGGACATGGGGCAAGTGACTGAGCCGACGACGGGCAAGCGTCACCGCCTTGTCGATGATGTCCTGGCACAGCAGCGATTCACTGCGCTCGGCCAGCAGCGCACTGAATTCCCCGTTGGCGCAGGCGGGCTCGTAAACGCGCTGATAACGCTGGCGCGGCAGACTCGCCAGCATCAGTTCGCGTTTGCGTTTTTCGTACCAGCGGGTGCGGAACGACCAGGGGTCATCACTGGCGTTGAACAGTTGCTGAAAGTAGTCAGGCGAAACGCTCATAGAAACACCAGTTCAAAGGGCTGCAAAAGTCGCTCAATGGTTTCTTGATCAAGGACTGCCGAGGACCGGCCTTCGGTACTGACTTGAGAAACGTGGGCGTTGATCGCCTGGCGTTTTTTCTCCACGAGCTGCGCATCAAGCATCAACTTGCGAGCACGCGCCCAGGGAATTCTCGGATCCTGTGGCCGTGCCCAGTGCCACGCCCAGACCGGCACCTCGATCAAACAGGCTTGGCGCTGTGATGTTGCGAACGCCACGGCCCTGCCGGTCGCTTCATGATCGCAGTGCCCGTCCGACTGCCAGGTAGTCACCACCTGATCGCCAGGTTCAATCAGCGTCAGCAGCCGTTCGACCAACGGCCCCTCCCGCCCCGCCACCGCGCTATCCGGCAGCCCCAATCGTTGCCAGTTCAATGCTTTGGTGTCGAGCCCCAATCGCTCGAGGGCGTGCTGACTTTCCAGCGGGCGCTGTTGACGCAATCGAGAGGCAGTCCATTGCCGCGAACCGGGGTGACTGGCTTCGCCATCGGTGACTGCAACCATCACCACATCGGCCTCTCTGCCTTTCATGCCGGCCAAAATGCCTGCGCAGCCAAGGATTTCGTCGTCAGGGTGTGGAGCCACTACAACCACACGCCGCCCCTCGGGGATCAGTTGTTGATAGGTGATGGTCTGCACCTGAGCCAGCAACGGGCAGGCCTGCCACTCAGCCAGCGTGGTCCCCCTGCCCCGAATGAGGTTTTCTGCCTGAGCGGCCGCTTCACCCCTCACAACAGCCACCCATCAGCCGGTTTCGCAGCGACCAGTTCACCAAGCGCCGCGAGGTCTTTCTGCGCATGGCTTTGTCGGACGAACACCGGCAGGTCGGCCGCGAGCCTGGCAAAGTGCGGGTTGCGACAAAACGGTGTGGCACCCAGTGCACGCCCTACATGTTCAAGCACCAGACTGACCGTCAGTTCCACCTGGGCACGTAATCGCCGGACAGGCAGCTGCGCCGATTGCCCGGGGTTGGCATCGATCCACATCGCCGTATCTTTCAAGCAGGCCGAAGCACTGCACAGCGCCGCATCGACAGCGCCCAGGTGTGCGGCGGCATGTGCGTCGTGCCAGGGCTGGCGACAGTGTTCACGAAGGTAACCGGCAAGCGCACACGCCGCGCCGTACCAACAGGCGGCGATCCCTCCCCCGCCCTGCCAGAAACCCGGTCGATCCACATACTGGCCGGGCATGCCGACACATCGGCCCAAGGCACCCTTGAACGCCACATCGACGCTGGCCGTATTGCTCATGCCAACCGCCTGCCAGGCATCGGCCTCAATGCTGATCGTCGATTGCCGCAAATCCACGGCGACCAGTTGTGGTCGATGCTGCTCATCCCAGGTCGTCAGTAATGCCCAATCAAGCATTTGCGCACCGGAACACCAGGCTTTACGCCCGTGCAAATACACTTGGTCTCGCTGGCGATCCATGATGTTGACCCGGGCAAAGTGCGGCTCGGCAGCCCAGGTGCCCCAGATGCCGCTGGCGATGGGTTCGTCGGGGTCAAGCTCTGTCATGATCGCCAGTGCATCGGTATGTCCTTCGTACAACTTGGCCAGCGCCAGATCGCTGGCGGACACGGCCGCCAGCGTCCGCCATCGTTCCAGCGTCCGGCCTTGGCCGGGCATAGGCAAGGAGGCGAATCCGCTACCGATGAATTCCTGCATCAACTTTTGCAGCGCACTTTGCGCATCAGCGTTCACGGGCCGGGCGGCGAATCTGGCCAACAGGTTTTCGAAGTGTGCGGCGTTGTTCATGACCGACGTTCCCAGGTAGTGACTCAATAGGCAGGTGCTTGTGCTACGAGCGAAATGCAGCAGCTGAATGCGCGTCGACGAGCTCTTGATGTTCAGAGGCAGGTGGCTGGCAGGAGTTCATTGAACCTTCAGGTGTTGCTTAACGGCATGCGTGAACGGATTCAATCAGCCGATGCGAGTAACGTTTTGAGTTCCAACGCATTGCCCAGCGCTGCACCGCTGGCGGTATTGTCGAACAGGCAGTAAACGCTCACGCCCTTGGCAGCGGCAGCCCGCAGTGTGTGTGCAAGGCTGTTCAGACAGGTTGGAGCGTAAGCGCTGAAGTAGATGCGCGGCGAGCCATGCAGACGCCAATACTGCACGTCCAGTGTGCCCATTGGAGACACGTCAGTGCTGATCCTCGAGGGGTCAACGGCTGCCTGACTCACCCCGTATGCCATCAGCAAGGCGCCAGCCTCCACCCAGGACGGGTGCCGTGGTTCCAGAACCACGGGGCCTGAGTACTGCGCTCTCAGTGCCGTCAAAAACACCTCTACGACTGCTTCGTCAAACGCCAGCGACGGCGGCAGCTGTACCAACAGGCAACCCAGCTTTTGGCCCAATCCGCAGCATTGACCCAGGAACTCTTCGAGCAACGGTTCACTATTCGCCAAGCGCAGTTCGTGGGTGATTTGCTTGGGAATCTTTACGCTGAAGCGAAACGCTGCCGGCACCGACTCAGCCCAGCGCACGTAAGTCTGATGCCGGTGCGGTCGGTAAAACGAGCTGTTGATTTCAACGCAATTGAACTGTGCACTGTAGCGTTGCAGATGGGTGCCTTGCACAGGAAATTGCGGTGCATGTTCGCGCCCGACATTCCAGCCTGCGCATCCTATGTAAATCGATTGAGGGTTCAAAGGATCTCCTTCGCTGCTTCCCGCATGACAACCTCGACGGTTCAACCATCAATCTCGGATGGGGTGAATCTTGCCGCTGAACACCTTGAAGCCATAAGTGTTGTAGATGAGCGTCACCGGTATCAGCACGGCGAAGCCAACCAGCATGAACTTTTGGCTGGCGGGACTGGAAGCGGCGGCTTGAAAGGTCAGGTTGGGTGGGACGATCAACGGGTACATGGCGATGATCATCAAGGCGAATGCCAGGACAAAAACGCCTAATGCGGCAAACAGCGGAATACAATCCCAGCGGCTTCGCCAGCCGAGGGCGAAGGCAATTGCCAGGACAATGAACAGAACCGAGGCCGGTCCCCAGACAAGAGGTTGTGACAACCGCTGCGCATATCGAGCGTCCAGTGTCGTTGTCCAGGCGACCAGCACTGCCAGCAGCAAAACTGTAACAATCGCCAGGACCTGGGCCTGCAAACGAGATCGTCGCTGCAATTGATCTTCAGTGCGCCAATACAACCAGCAGGCACCCAGCCATGTGTAGCCCGTCACCAGCACGACACCGCAATACACTGGAAACAAACCCAACCACTCCCGTCCGTCCCCGGCGTACTGTCCATCCTGATTGGGTATGCCCTGCATGAGTGCACCCAGCACAATGCCCTGGGCCACGCCTGTCAACAGCGAACCACACAACAGCAAGCCATCGACAAAGCGTTTGATCATGTCGTTAGGCGCATAGTCACGAAACTCCAAAGCCACCGCGCGCAGGATCAAGGCCAGGAACATCACGATAAAGGGCAGATAAAGCGCCGGTAGCAAAATGGCGTAAGCCATTGGAAACAGCGCCAGCAGACCACCGCCGCCGAGCACAAGCCAGGTCTCATTGGCATCCCAGATCGGCAGGATAGTCACTACCATGGCCCGCCGATGCCTGGCACAACGGGTCAATCCCAGCAGTACCCCGACACCAAGATCGGTCCCGTCGAGAATCACATAGTTCAAGACCGAGAACGCCAAGGCTCCCGCTGCCAGCAATGTTATCCAGTCGATGCCCGACATCGTTGCGCTTCCTCAGGAATCACCGGTCTCATCCGCCAACGTCGGTTGCGGCCCCGGTTGATCCTCGTGCGCAGGCTTGCGCAGGATTCGCAGGAGCACCCAGAGCCCAATACCGAAGATCAGCAGGTAAAACAATAATATCGACCACGTCGAGGCCACCACCTGTTGATGCGACACCGGCGACAAACTGTCAGCCGTGCGCAGCAGGCCGTAGACCGTGAATGGTTGGCGGCCCACCTCCGTCACCACCCAGCCACTGAGCATGGCCACAAACCCGGCCGGCGCCAACAACACACAACCGCGCATCATCCAGCGCGTATTGAACAGCCGTTGCCGTCGCGCCAGCATCCAAGCAGCCATGCCCTGCCCCAGCATCAAAAGACCGAGCCCGACCATGAACCGGAAAGCGAAAAAAACAATCGGGACTGGCGGAATGTCCTGGGCTGGAAACTCATCCAGCGCGGCGATAGTGCCCGTCAAGTTGTAGTGCACATACAGCGAGCCTAATCGGGGAATCGCCAGTTCCCAGTGATTACGCCTTGCGGCCATATCCGGCACTGCAAACAAGCGCATGGGCTCGCCCGCCCCTTCAGGTGGACGCGTCCAGGAACCTTCGATTGCCGCCACCTTCTGCGGCTGAACGGTAAGGCTGTGCTCAGCGTGGAAGTGACCGACGACGATTTGCGCGGGCGCGAGCACGATGATCGTCCACAGCGCCATGGAATATTGAAGGCGAGCTCGCGGGTTCGCGGGCTCCCTCAACAGCTGCCAGGCACTGGCGCCGGCCACCAGAGTCGCCGTGCCAAGCATCGCCGCCAACGTCATGTGCGCCAACCGATAGGGAAACGATGGATTGAAGATAATCGCCCACCAATCCTGCGCAATAAAACGGCCATCGTGAGAGATGGCGTACCCGGCAGGTGTTTGCATCCAGGAGTTGGCCGAGAGAATCCAGAAGGCACTGATCAGCGACCCGCACGCCACTGCACAGGTAGCGAAGAAATGCACGCGGGGGCCTACCTTCTTCAAACCGAAGAGCATGATTCCCAGAAAACCCGCCTCGAGAAAAAATGCCGCCAGCACCTCGTAAAACATCAATGGCCCGAGAATGTCGCCTGCCTGCGTAGCAAGACGCGACCAGTTCAGCCCGAACTGATATTCCAGGATCAGGCCTGATGCGGTACCCACCGCCACGGTGAGTGCGAATATTTTCAACCAGTAGCGGTAGACATCCAGATAGATCTTTTTTCCACGCCACAACCAAAGACCTTCGAGCACCATCAGAAAGTTGGCCAGACCGATGGTGAGTGCGGCCAGCACGATATGGAAGCTGATGGTGATCGAAAACTGCAGACGTGCTGCCAGTAGCGCCGACTCAGTCGCTTCCATGAGGGTCACTCAACGTAAGCAAATTGAACTGATCATCTACAGGCTCGGCACTCCACGGTCAGCGAAACCCACGCCCGGTTCAATCGACGCCGTCAATGGTTCCACCGGTGCTCCGGGAATTAGGATGACCTTGCGGCAATCCTCCTGTCGCTTGTCGAAAATCTCGTAACCCTGAGCTACCTGCTCCAGCGACATACGGTGAGTGATGATCTCTTCGGGACGCAAATGACCCAGTTCGATATGTTCAAGCAGTTCTGGCAGATAACGTTGCACGTGCGTCTGGCCCATCTTGAATGTCAGGCCTTTGTCAAACGCATCACCAAACAGAAAGCCATGGATGAAACCCGCGTAGACACCCGGCACACTCACCACCCCACCGCGCCTTACGGCGGCGATGCATTGGCGCAATGCTTTACCGCTGCTGCCTTCGAGCTTCAAGGTCGCCAGGACGGTTTCGGTGGTACTGCCCTTGGCTTCGAATCCCACGGCATCGATCACTGCATCCACGCCACGCATGCCACGAGTCTGGCGAATCAAGGTGTCGGCCGGGTCATCATCGTCATCGAAATTAATAGGGATTACACCGTAGGTTTTCTCGGCATACGCCAGTCGGTAGTCATGGTGATCGATCACGAAAATCTGTTCGGCACCGAGCATGCGCGCGCACGCTGCGCTCAATAACCCCACCGGTCCGGCGCCGTAAATCGCCAGGCTTGAGCCTTTGCCAATCTGTGCATTGACCACCGCCTGCCAAGCGGTTGGCAGTATGTCCGACAGAAACAGCACCTTGTCATCGGCCAGTGTGCCGGGCACCTTGAAGGGGCCGGTATTGGCTTTCGGCACCCGGACCAATTCAGCCTGGCCACCCGGAACCCCGCCATACAACCGGCTATAGCCAAACAACGCGGCGCCCGGTGGAATGGCTTTCTTGTTGAGATTGGCGCCGCGCCCGTCATTGGTGGTTTCGCAGGCTGCGTACAGTTGCTGCTGGCAAAAGAAACACTCGCCACACGCAATAACGAACGGGATGACGACGCGGTCCCCGCGTTGCACTTGGGTCACCGATCGCCCGGCGTCTTCAACGATGCCCATGAACTCATGGCCGAAAATGTCGCCGTGTTCAACCGTGGGGATCTTGCCTCGATACAGGTGCAGATCGGAGCCGCAGATGGCCGTGGCTGTGACGCGCAGAATAATGTCGTCAGGTTGCTCAATGATCGGGTCCGGAACGGTTTCGATCTTGACCTTGTGGGCGCCGTGATAAGTCATTGCTCGCATGTCGGGTTCTCCTCGGCTGATGCAGGGATTCCTTTTCATAAAGGGCAATACGCGGCAAGCAACGGTTCCGTTTTCCTTGCTTGCAGCTGATCAATGGTTGACGAGGGGTCCCAAGGCAAACGGCTACATGAGGTGGCGGATCAGTTTTCTCGCGCGATGATTGAAATCTTGCCGTTGCGCTCAATGATCGCGAACTTGATTTCTTCCAGTTTCTCAATGCCCTGGCTGGAACGCGCAGCCTCCATGACGTCAGCCTCCACCAACCGGGCATGACGCAGTCGCCGATGCAGCAGCTTGCCGTTCTCCACGATGATTGTCGGCTCGCCGTCAATCAACCGTGATATCCAGCTGGATCGCTGTTTGAGCAATGAGAGCCCGACGTCGATGCCGATCAGGGTCACGATCACCAGTATTGAGTTGGTCAGGGAAAAATCGTCTCCGAGCAGCGCTTGCTGGGTGGCTTCACCAATCATCATCAACAGCACGAAGTCGAAGGTCGTCAGTTCGGCCAATGACCTTCGGCCGGCGATCTTGAACAGCACCAACAATGCTAAATACATCGCGGCCGCACGCAGTACCGAATCCATAAGTCACCTAGGGGAAAATGAACTGGTTGAGTTTCATGTCACGGGTGCCGGGCAGAACGATGCGACTTCGGAACAATCCCAGCCCATCGCCTCGCAGTGTAATGAACAGATTCGCCTGACCCTGGGTATCGGTCTGCACTCCCAAGCGGATGCCTTGATCGGAACTGCGGGCGTGCACGGGTTCAGGTTGCAGCGTTTCGATGCTGAAGCCTTCCAGCATCTCACCCGCCAGTTGCAGCTCAATGGTGGATTCCGGGGCGCCACTGACGCTGATTTTCATTGAGTTGGTCGAGCCATTGCGATGGAACATCTCGTATTCGACACTGACCCTGCCATCCTCGCTGCGCACTTCTCTGGAACTGAGCAGCCCTCGGGAGAACAGACCCGCCAGGCCCAACAGCATCAATAAAACCAGCAAGTACCAACCCAGGCGCTCAAAGCGCCAGACCTTCAATTGGTAAGCCATATCCTCACGCACAGGATATTTACGACTGCTCAAATCCGGATGTTCTGAATCGTCGTTCATGTGCTTTCAACCTTGTTCGCCACTCATCAGGCGACGATGAAAGTGCGGCAGCCATTGCAAAGCGTATTCGGTTGCTTGCGTTTGCACCTCACAGCGAGAACCGATAAACCGATGCTCGTGGCTGAACAGGCAATGTTCACCACTGGACTGAAACGCCCAGGCAAAGCAGATGGTGCCGGCGGGTATGCCGTCAACATCCTCCGGCCCGAGAATGCCGGTGGTGGCCACAGCGACATTCGCGGTACTGTCACGCAGGGCGCCCAGCGCCATTTCCCTGGCGACTTCCACGCTGGTCAGATTGAACGTTTCGATGGTGCGCGGGCTGACATGCAACACGCGCTGCTTGGCCTGTGGTGAATACACCACATAACCGCACTCAATGAATTCGCCGCTGCCTTCAACTTCCGACAACAGCGTCACGATCTTGCCGGCAGTACAGGATTCGGCCGTTGTCAGCACCAATGCGTTATCGCGCAAGTATTCAACGGTATCGTCAGCAATGGACATGAGCAGCACTCACGAAATTATTGCTCGGTTGATATGTGAAGGCGCCGGTGACTCCAGAAAAACCCTCAGTGATAGTCTTCGCCGGCGACTGCACGCAGATACGCCTGGTCGGCCTCTCTGCGCAGGTCGCGCCATTCGGCCCAGTTGACTATACCCAGACGATCCATTTCATCGGACTGGCGCAGCAGTTCTTCATGGTAGGCATCAGGGCAATCCATGCGCAGCCGCTTGTTTTCCAGCGCGCGATGCCAGGCATCGAGTGCGCGCAATTTCAATTCCTGAGCCGGCGACAGCAAATCTTTGAAGGCATTCATTTCACTAGCCCATGGCAGATGTTTCCTGGTGGAGCCCGGACACTCGCGATTGGTTCACACCATCTGACGATGTCGGTTGCAAGGAAAATGGGAGGCCGTTACCGACCTCCCGCTGTTGAGACAATCAGGACGTCCCCAGTCCACTGGAAAGATCCGCCGGTGTGCCGGACGTGCGGGATGCCTGCATATCCGGCCTGGCTTCCACGTCCGTTTGCTCAGTGGTTTTAGTGACGGTGTCACGCACCGCTTCATAGCCTTCCTGCGCTTGCTTCTTCACTTTGTCGACCAGGCCTGCACTGGTACGTCCCAGGTAGCGCTGCTCGGTCGCGGTGGTCGGCAAGGCAGCACCGATCATTGCGCCCAGGGCGATGCCTGCCGCCGCCACCATCAGCGGTTGCTCTTTGAGCAGCTGACTGAACTGCTGACCTATCACCTGAGTGTTTCGCGTCACGCGGTCACTTACGTCGTGCACGGCGTGGCTTAAGTGGTCAGTGGCGGCGCCGACGTTGTCAGTCATGTGGACAGCCTTGTCTTTCAACGAACGATAACCTTCCTTCAAGGTATCGGTGGTCTGGTGCACATGCTCACGGGCGCTGTCGAAGCCTTCCGCTATATCATCGGCCCAATCACCCAGCTGATCCGGCCCGGTGCGATAGCTTGGGCGCGGTACTGGCGGACGGTTCTGGCTCATCATCAACCAGAGCAAGCCCACCGATGTCAGCACCGCGGGAACCGGATTGTTGCGCACACTGGTGCCGAGGTTGCTGAGGAATGTCGAGCCGTTGTTCTGCATCATGCCCCACGCCTGATCGATTATCTGTCCGGGGGTGAACTTGCTTTCCAGGCGGTCGACGATGTTGCCGATGCTCGCGCGCTGCGCATCAATCTCGCGCTCAATCTGTTCGGGGCTCTTTTCCGATTCCAGCTCCAATTCGCTTTTCATGAAACTTTCCTCCGCAGCGCTTCCTGATCTTTATTCAGAGCGTCCAGTGTCCGGTCAGGCTTGAAGTGGGACGGCTCGAATTGTTTTTTCCCCGACTGCAACATGGCGAAGCCGATGATCATCACCACCACGCCAACAATCAGCGCGGCCAACCACGGTGCCATGAACAGGCTAAGACCGTAGACGACTGCCATCAGCAAAATGATGAATCCCGCCAACAGCACGATCGCGCCCCCCGCTACGCCGGCGATGCCGGCCTTGAGCGTTGTCAGGCTGGCCTGGAGTTCGGCTTTGGCCAGTGCGAGTTCCTTGGTGAACAACGCGGGCACTTCGCGGGACAACTGCCTGAGCAAGCCGACAACCGATGCGTCATCAGCCTGGGTAACCGGTCTTACGCCCGGCAAATCTGATTCATCTCTGTTCATCACAGTTCTCCTTTGACGTTTGGCGAAGCGGTTGGCGATGCCGCAGCAAAGTCCGATGGATGGTCGTGCACATCCGCCGAAGCCGGCGTGATGCCCGTGGCAAGTCCCGGTGCCGGGTCGGTATGGGGGGGAGATGTTTCATAGGGGCGCTGGGCGCCAAAACCACCGGTTGGAGGCGTTGACGTGCCTGTTGCAGGATCGTGCCCGGCGTGCACGGTCATGGCCGCAGAACTGCCTGCCTTGAGAAACCGTGACAGGCCAAAACCCAACGCAATGCTGCCGGCAATGAACAGCGCGGGATTACTGCGAGCCAACTCAGCGCCGTCATGCAGAAGCTGCTCGGCACTTTTGCCGCGCAGGTTTCCCGCCAGTCCGCTCATGGACTCCGCCATGTCGGTGAGATAATCGGACATGCCGAGCGTGTCTTTATCCTCCAGCTCGGAGACGAAGCTTTTCGCTCCCTGAGCCAAGGCGTCGATCTGGTCAGCCGCCGTGTCACGGTATTGCCCGAACTGTGCATCGGCTTGTTGCCTTACATCGCCGAGCGCCTCGGTGACGTCCTCCTTTAAATGTTGAAACCCTTGCTGCGGATTACCGTTCCCTGGATTGCCCGTATCGGTGCCAGTCCTGCTGTCTGAAGTGTTCATGTCGTCCCTCGCCTTCTGAATCGAAAACGTGTCATGGGGACTACGCAGCTGTATTGCCCTGAGCCCCTCATAGCAGAGGACGGAAGAGCTCAGTTGGGAGTTCAACGCGGATGATGAGCGTGATGCAGAATTTATCGGACGAGGGCAATACCACTCACTGCCCGTCGATCTCCAAGCCCGTCAAATCCAGCGAATGACTTTGCAGATAGCGGCCGACCGCATCGTCTATTGTTGGAAAAAACGCCGCCTCCCCCAGCAAGGTGTAGAGGCCGAACCGCTTGAGCTTGTCCTTGACCGGGTCTTTCATCTCGGCCACGCACAATTTGATGCCCGCGGTGCGCAGGGTTTCGTCCAGTTCGGCGAGCATGTCGGCCGAGGTGACATCCACGCTGGTGATGGGTTCCGCGGCGATGACCAACCAGCGCACCGGCGTTGGCGAGGCCGCCAGGGCGTCGATGACCCGGTCGTGGAACAATTCGGCGTTGGCGAAAAACAAGGATGCATCCCAGCGAAACAGCACCAGGCCAGGAATAAGGGTCGCGTCGGGATAGCGCTGGGTATCGTGAAAACCCTTGACCCCTTGGGTGCGTCCGAGCACGGCGGAGTAAGGCCGCCAGCCGTCCCAGAGGAATTCTATGACCGCGATCACGATAGCCAGGCCTATGCCTTCGATCGCGCCAAAAACTGCCACTCCAATGGTGCAGACGATCGACAGCCAGAACTCCCAGCGCTGCATGCGATAGATGCGCAACAGGTCAGTGACTTCGATCAGGCCGATGGCCGATGCGATGACCACCGCTGCCAGTGCGCTGTTGGGCAAGTCACGCAGCAGGTCGGGGGCAAACACCAGCAACAACGCAACGGCCAGAGCCCCGACAACACCGGTCACTTGGGTTTTCGCCCCGGCGGCTTCGGCCACGGGTGTGCGCGACGAACTGCTGCTGATCGCAAACCCCTGGAAGAAACCGGCGGCCAGATTGGCGACACCCAGGCCGACCATTTCCTGGTTCGGATCCACGTAGGTGCGGGTCCGCGCCGCGTAAACGCGGGACAGTACGCTGGTGTCGGCGAATGAAACCAGGGCCACGGCGCAGCCGCCGATCAGCACCGGGACAATATCAGCGCGGGTGATCCAGGGAATGGCGAAACCCGGCAGGCCTTGCGGGAGAGAGCCGAGGACCGAGACCCCGGCGTTTGCCGCAAGGTCCAGAACCGCGACGACGACGGTCGCGGCCACCACGGCAATCAAGATGCCGGGCACGCGTTTGTATCCCTTGAGCAGCAGGATGACGACCAGCGTCGCAGCACCGACCGCAAAAGTGACCCAATTGGTTTTACCATCGATGATCGCGGTCACGATCGCCCAAAGACTTCTCAGCGGTCCCTCGGCCTCGATTTTGAAGCCGAAGAGTTTGGGCAGTTGGCTGATCAAGACCGTCAGGGCGATCCCGTTCATGTAACCGTAGCGAATCGGTTTGGACAGAAGCTCGGTCACGAACCCCAGACGGGCGATACCCGCCAGTACACACACAGCCCCCGAGACGATAGCCATGGCCGCCGCCAGCGCGATGGCCCGTTGCGGGTCGCCCCCCGACAACGGCAAGACAACCGCGAGAATGACAGCCGCCAGCGATGAATCGGGACCCAGCACCAGAATCCGGCTGGGGCCGAACAGCGCATACGCCAGCAGCGGAACGATGGTCGCATACAGGCCATAAATGCCCGGCACCCCCGATGCCACCGCGTAGGCGATACCTACAGGCACCAACATGGTGGTCAACACCAGGCCGGCGACGAGGTCGTGGCGCAACCAGGCCATATGGTAGCCGCGCAATGTGCGCAGCCCGGGAAACCAGCGGCTCCAGCCAGACTGATCGCTGCCTGCGTCCCGACGTGCAATCCGACCCGGTTCCGGGTCGGGCGACGAAGCATCCGAATGGCTCATAGGACATTGGCCCTTCTGTGTGAGTCGCAGGTTCGCTGCCGTTAACGGTCAATACTTTTCCGGGATGCGTTTGAGCGGATAATCAGGTTCCTGATACCCACCAGGCTTCTGGCGTTTAGGCAACACCACCTTGTCGCGGGGCACGTCTTTGTAAGGGATGCGACTGAGCAAATCGCTGATGATGTTGAGCCGCGCCCGACGCTTGTCATTGGAATCGGCCACCAGCCACGGCGCATGATCGGTGTCGGTCGCTTCGAACATGGCGTCACGGGCTCGCGAGTAGTCATACCAGCGGCTGTATGACTTGAGATCCATCGGTGTCAGTTTCCAGATTTTTCGCCCGTCCTTGATCCGCGCTTCGAGCCGACGCGTCTGTTCCTGCGGACTGACTTCCAGCCAATACTTGAGCAGGATGACCCCGGAGTCGACGATCGCACGCTCTACATGAGGGACAGACTTGAGAAACGTCTCCACTTGTTCTTCGGTACAGAAGTTCATTACGCGCTCGACGCCCGCACGGTTGTACCAACTGCGATCGAAGATCACCACCTCGCCCGCCGCCGGCAGATGGGGCAAGTAGCGCTGGATATACATCTGGCTTTTTTCCCGCTCGGTTGGCGCAGGCAGCGCCATCACCCGAAAGACCCGCGGGCTGACCCGTTCGGTGATGGCCTTGATCGTCCCGCCCTTGCCCGCACCGTCACGCCCTTCGAACACAATGCAGATCTTGACGCCTTTCTCTTTGACCCATTCCTGCAACTTGACCAACTCGACGTGCAAGTGGCGCAACTGCTCCAGATAGTCTTTGTTCGTCAACTTTGCGGGTTCAGCAGAAACTTTAAAGGCTTTTTTCTTATCTTTTGCCATGACCAAACCTCAAAAATGCCAATGACGGATGTATTGGCAGCGGTTGCTGAAGAGTCGACGCTTCATCTGACGGCGTGAGTCTAGTCCAAGGTCAAACGCCCGGCATGGCGAGGCAGGTGAAAATCGTTCCCCCTATCAATTTCCCGTGGTTTGCCGATATTGACGAGGGGTAAACCCGGTCAACGCCTTGAACTGGCGGGTGAAAGCACTGTGGTCGGTATAGCCGCACTGCAAGGCGACCTCGGTGATCGGCATATCGGTGTGAAGTAGACGATGCGCGTGTTCCAGGCGGACTTTCTGGATCATCTGTCGCGGCGTCAGGTGGAACACGCGCTTGCAGTAGCGCTCCAGTTGCGCCACCGAAATGCCGGCGATTCGCGTCAGCTCGCCAAGGCTGACTCGACGGTGGAAATGCAGGCGGATGTGTTCGTCCACTGCCGCCAGGCGCTGATACGCCGGATGGGTGTCGCTGGCCGATTGCAGGTCGACTGAAATGCCCACCAGGCCCATGATTTCGCCACTGCGGTTGTACAGCGGGCGTTTATGCGTAAGGCACCAACCGGGCTCGCGGCTGCCATACAGATGCAGCTCCAGTTGGTCTTCCAGGACAAACCCCTGCTCCAGTACCCGGCGATCCTGTTCGGTATAGCCAGGCCCCAATTGCGCGGGAAAGACCTCGGCGCTGGTTCTGCCCAGCAACGGTTGCAGGTGCTTGAGGCCGCAACGCTGCACCAGCGTCTGGTTGGCCATGACGTAGCGGGCCTGAACATCCTTGATGAAGATCGCGGCGTTGGGAATGACGTCCAGCATCGGTAGCACAAGCGCTACGCCTGCCAACAATTGCTCCATGGTTTCGGGACGTTGCTCCTCGTTCCCCTGGCACAGGATCGCAAAGGCGTTCTGCGTCATGAGTCTCACTCTCCCACGGTCCGGATCGACGAAAGCCAAACAGATTGCCCCAAGGCCGGGGCAGTGTCGAGACGGGATCCGGGCCTGGGATCAGCCACCGGCATTGTGCTGATTTCGTCATCGCGACCTGCACAAACCATCAATCGCAGCCGTTCCGGCACGTTCAATCTATCGCCATTGCTGCCCTCGGCGCCCCACGACAACAGCGTTATCAGTGACATCACAGCCGCTCTCCCGATTGGCGCATCGATCCAGACTTCTCTCTGAACCGGCACCTGGTGCCTCTCAAATTGGACGGTTTATGAAACAGGTTCACATCATCGATTCCCACACCGGCGGCGAACCGACTCGTCTGGTGATGAAAGGCTTTCCGCAGCTCCATGGCCGCACCATGGTCGAGAAACGCGATGCCCTGCGCGACCAGCATGACCAATGGCGCAGGGCCTGCCTGCTGGAGCCTC
This sequence comes from Pseudomonas sp. Sample_24, assembly GCF_004307605.1. Taxonomy (NCBI): domain Bacteria; kingdom Pseudomonadati; phylum Pseudomonadota; class Gammaproteobacteria; order Pseudomonadales; family Pseudomonadaceae; genus Pseudomonas; species Pseudomonas sp. Sample_24. The sequence goes on along the minus strand of NZ_RCNW01000159.1, from coordinate 53,401 downwards.
GAGGCAACGATGTACTGGTCGGCGCGCTGTACTGCGAACCGGTATCGGCGGATGCCACCTGCGGGGTGATTTTCTTCAACAACGCCGGCTATCTCGGCATGTGCGGTCACGGCACCATCGGCTTGGTCAACTCGTTGCAGCATCTGGGTCTGATCGGCCCTGGCGAGCACAAGATCGACACGCCGGTCGGCCCGGTCAGCGCCACGCTGCATGCAGACGGCAACGTCACGTTGCGCAATGTCCCCGCTTACCGCTATCGCCAGCAGGTGCCGGTCGAGGTACCGGGCCATGGACGTGTCTTTGGCGATATCGCTTGGGGCGGCAACTGGTTTTTCCTGGTGTCCGACCACGGCAAGACATTGCAAATGGACAACGTCGACGCCCTGACTGAATACACCTGGGCGATGCTCAAGGCACTCGAAGCCCAAGGCATTTATGGCGAAGACGGGGCGCTCATCGACCATGTCGAATTGTTTGCCGACGACGATCAGGCCGACAGCCGCAACTTCGTGATGTGCCCCGGCAAAGCCTACGACCGCTCGCCGTGCGGCACCGGCACCAGCGCCAAACTCGCTTGCCTGGCGGCTGACGGCAAACTGGCCGCCGGTGAGCGCTGGGTCCAGGCCAGCATCACCGCCAGCCAGTTTGTCGGCAGCTTCGAATGGGAAGGTGAACGCATCCGCCCTTTCATCACCGGCCGCGCCTACATGACCGCCGACGCCACGCTGCTGATCGACGAACAGGATCCCTTTGCGTGGGGCATTTAAGCCCCTCGGCGGCGCCTACACCCTCAACCGATCTGAATAAACGCTGCAAGGAGTTACCACAATGAGCGACAACATCTTCACCGGCTGCATTCCTGCACTGATGACCCCGTGCACCGCCGATCGCAAACCGGACTTTGACGCGCTGGTGGCCAAGGGTCGCGAACTGATCGACATCGGCATGAGCGCCGTCGTGTACTGCGGCTCCATGGGGGACTGGCCGTTGCTGACCGAAGCCGAGCGTCAGGAAGGCGTGGCACGTCTGGTTGCCGCCGGCATACCAACCATTGTCGGCACCGGTGCGGTCAACAGCCGTGAAGCGGTGTCCCACGCGGCACACGCTGCCAAAGTCGGCGCCCATGGCCTGATGGTCATTCCTCGCGTGCTGTCCCGTGGTGCTTCGGCAACCGCGCAAAAAGCTCACTTTGCCGCCATTCTCAAGGCTGCCCCGGGGTTGCCGGCAGTGATCTACAACAGCCCTTACTACGGCTTCGCCACCCGTGCGGACCTGTTCTTCGAACTGCGTCGCGAGTACCCGAACCTGATCGGCTTCAAGGAGTTCGGCGGTGCCGCCGACCTGCGCTACGCCGCTGAGCACATCACCTCCAGGGACGACGATGTCACCTTGATGGTCGGGATCGATACCCAAGTGGTGCATGGCTTCGTCAACTGCAACGCCACCGGCGCCATCACCGGCATCGGCAATGCACTGCCGCGCGAAGTGCTGCAACTGGTGGCCCTGAGCAAACAAGCTGCCAAAGGTGACGCCAAGGCTCGCCGGCAGGCTCGGGAACTGGAAGCGGCAATGACAGTGCTGTCGTCCTTCGACGAGGGCTGTGACCTGGTGCTGTATTACAAACACCTGATGGTGCTCAACGGCGACAAGGAATACGCCCTCCACTTCAACGAAACCGATGTGCTCAGCGATGCCCAGCGCCGTTACGCCGAGAAGCAGTACGCCTTGTTCCGCCAGTGGTACGAGCACTGGTCGGCCGAGCAGAACGTCGCCTGACGCTCCGCATTTGTTTCCGTCCTCTGCTATTTTCAGGAAATGCCATGACGCTCACAGGCAACATGCTGAACGGCCAGCACGCCACGACGGGTCGCCACGAAGCGATTCGGGCGATCAATCCAGCTACCGACCTGGCGCAGGATGCTATCCACTCCACTGCAAACGATCGGCACGACATAACCGTCATCGGTGCCGGGATCATCGGCGTCGCCTGCGCGCTGCAATTGGCGCGTCAAGGATTGCGGGTGGTGGTCCTCGATCAGCAGGAGCCCGGCCACGGCGCCTCGTTCGGCAATGCCGGGCATCTGGCGACCGAACAGGTGTTTCCCATCGCCGACCTGTCCATTGTCAAACGCTTGCCCGCCATGCTCTTGGACCCGATGGGGCCGCTGCGCCTGGACTGGAAGTACATGCCGCGAGCGCTGCCGTGGTTTGCCCGGCTGTTGATGAACCTGCGCCCGGCGCCTTTCCAGCGCACGGTGGCCGGCATCCGCGCGCTCAATGAGAGCAGCCTGTGCGCGTGGCAACGCCTGTTGCAGGCGATCGTGCGGCCTGACTTGCTCAAAGAAGATGGTTCGTTACTGGTATTTGAGCGCCCGGATTCGCAACCGGCGATCGAAGCGCTACAGGCACGCCTGCGCCAGCAGCAGGTGCCGGTCGAGCGCTGGCAGGCCACTGCCGTACGCGATGCCGCGCCGCAACTGAGCGAGCACATTCAGGGGGGATTGTTCTTTGAGCGCACCGGGCATTTCCTCGACCCTTATCGCGTCGTCTGTGAACTGGTACACGCCGCCAAGACCTGCGGTGTGCATTTCCTCAAGCGCCGGGTGCAGGGCGGACATCTGGACGCAGGCGGTGTATCGCTGGTCACCGATCAAGCCCAGGTCAGCAGTCGGCGAATCCTGATCGCCTGCGGTGCCCATTCAGCGAAACTCACCCACGCTTTGACCGGCAAAAAGGTACCGTTGGACACCGAGCGGGGCTATCACTTGATGCTGCCCCATGAGCACGAACGGTTGCCGTTCGCCGTCACCTCGCTGGAGCGCAAGTTCATCATGACGCCCATGACTGACGGACTGCGGCTGGCAGGCACCGTCGAGTTCGCCGGTCTCGAGAGCCCGCCGAGCATGCAGCGCGCATGGCAGTTGCACCGTCTCAGCAAGGGCCTGTTCCGTCGTGACCTGAACGCAGACGCCGCCACGCCCTGGATGGGATTTCGCCCTTCCCTGCCGGACTCTCTGCCGATCATCGACAGTGCGTGCGACGGCAAGGTATTGCTCGCCTTCGGCCACCAGCACCTGGGTTTGACGCAGGCGGCGGTCACGGCCGAAATGATCGCTCAATTGGTTTCGCCAACGAGTGCTTTGCACAGCCTTGGATTACCAACGGTGGAGGCATACAGGCTGGAGCGTTTTTGAGCATCAATCGTCGATCGGACAGCCGCCTCATTGCAAAGGCGAAAACTTCGCCGGCAGGTAAATCGTCGAGCACATGTCGCGCAGTTGAGGGCCGGAGTTTTCCGGTGGCCAGACGCCGTCGGCTACGGCTTGGGTGCGCACTTGCAAGCGTTGTTCCAGTGTCGTCCAGGGCCAGATGTGCAAGTAACGTGGCAGCGAGCCGTCGGTGGCGTAAAACGCCGCGTAAACCGGTGAATACTGTTCGGCGGTTCGAGCTTCGATGGCTTTGCGCCAACCGTCCAGCGTGGGTTGCAGGCCGCTGCTGATCAGGTCATACACGCGCAGTTCGTAGAAAGGGCCGTGTCGGCCTGCGACCAGGGGCTCAAGAAAGGGAAACAGCGTGTAGTTTTCAATGCGCAAATCGGTGATGAACGGGCTGATTCCAAAGACGTCGCCAGCCAGCAGGAACCGCTCGCGCTCCGCCTGCCTATGGCATTCGTCCGCAAACCCGCGCAACACGGCGATCTGGTTCAGCTTGCCCAGTTCCGAAGCCCAACACCCCATCAGCGTTCCACCGACTTCAGGCTGTGCCAACCCGAGTTCGATGCGCGCCAAGGCATCCGCCACCGTGCGCACGCGCACCGTAAAAGTGATCAATTCAAAAAAAACCATAACCCACTCCGACAATTTGCCCCAGCCTATGACAGCGCCTGCAACAAGGATATTGACGCGCCTCCCATTCGATGAGGGCTTTTGCCGCAGTGGCCTAGGTAATAGCCTTATCACCAGGATGGTGAACAGAGAGCCACACTCCTCTCGTCTCACGACCAAGTGATAATGAATCCCATGAAGGGTCTGCTACGCTTTTTTATCCGGAAATGGAGTCGCACAATGAACCCGAAAAACTGTTGCGCACGGCGCATGCGGGGTGAGCTTTGAAAGGCAAAATGCTGGGTGTCGCCCTGACGCTCATCGTTGTGGGCGCTGCGTCCTATGGGCTTAACCGATGGGAGCGGGTCGAGAACCAGCGCCAGGCAGCGGTGTGCAAGGCAAACCAGGAGCATCTGAAAAACCTCGAAACCCAAGTCCGGGCCATGACTGCCGGTTTATCCGTGGAAGCCTATGCCGAGGCTGAAAAAGCCGAGGCCGGCAAACTGGTTCGCGCCCTGGATACCGCCCGCAATGAAGCGGAGGTCAACGCGGTGATCGACGAGCATTCCGCCGCCATCGAGAAGCAGATCGTTGCCGAGGATGCCGAGGTTAAATCCCGCGGCGAGCAACCGTTCTTGGGCCAGGAGCTGAAAAAACAGCGCATTACCACGGACATCAAGCAAGAACTCATACGCGCCGAGAAAGCCGTCGCCGATGCCTGTGACGAGTAGGCCATTACCGCTGGTCAGCTAACCAGCACCTTCCCACTCCCCGCCCTTCCAAAACTGTACATCCCTTCAATGGAAGACTCGAATCATGAAGCGTAAAGCCGCTGTGTTTCTGCTTGCGAGCTTGATGTCGACTAGTTCGCTATTCGCCTTCGCTGCCTACGAGACTGCTACCGACCCCGCTGTTCCGCCTGCCGCCCTACCGGGCCTGAACCAGGGTAAAGCGGCTCAATCCAACGAGGACAAGGCCGACAAAAAAGGCGAAGAGGCGTCAGGCTCCAACTCCGGAGCGGATACGAGTGCCGCAGAAAAAGATGCCGCGACATCCAGCGGCTCGCCAGATGAAGTCAAAGAGCCGAAGCAGTAACAGGATTGGAAGATGCGCTCGGAATGGGTATTCCGAGCGTGGCTTTTGCTTCCCCGCCTTGCCGACGCCTCGGCTCCTGCCGCAAAAAAAGCAAATTCCCATGTGCTCCCTTCGTACATATCTACGTCGCAGTGTTCACTGCCCGTATCCATATGTCTGGAGTTCATTCGATGCCCTCGCCCAAAACCTTCCCCGCTGCGCTGTTGGGGCTGGCCCTCGTTTGTCCGGCCATGGCCCAAGGCCTGGAGCTGGGGCAAGTGTTGATCGGGGCTGAGGATCAAAGTGGCCAAGACCTGGAGATCGAACAGGCCAAGGCCCGTCTGGCAGAAGTCCCCGGTGGCAGCAATGTGGTCGACATGCGCCGCCCCCTGCAAGGCCGCGTGGCCAGTAACCAGGATGTGCTGGCCTACCAGCCGGGGATTTACGCCCAGTCTGCGGGCAACGAAGGGGTGAAGATTTCGATCCGCGGATCGGGGATCAACCGGGCTCCGGGTGCCCACGCTTCAGGCTTGTACGCCATGCTCGACGGTCTGCCGCTGACGGGCCCTGGCGGCACGCCCTATGAGTTGCTGGAGCCGCTGTGGCTCGATCATGTGGAAGTGCTGCGCGGCGCCAATGGGTTCGACAGGGGTGCACTGGCGCTGGGTGGCGCCATCGATTACGTCAGCCACACCGGTTACGACGCACCGAAGTTGCAAGTGCGCTACGCGACCGGCAGTCATGGCTATCAGCAACGCCAGGTCAGCTCCGGGCAGGTCTTGGGTGACTTCGATTACTACGTGTCGTTGACCGGCGCCAATGCCGATGGTTATCAGGATCACACCGCCAGCGACAGTCAGGGCGTGATTGCCAACTTCGGTTATCGCTTCAACCCGAACCTGGAAACCCGCTTTTACCTGCGCTATCGCCAGACCGACAACGACCTTGCCGGACGAGTGACCAAGCACTCCATCGAACACAACCCACGGGCCGCCAACCCCGCCTATGTGACGCGCGACGACCGCCGTGAGCAGCCGGGCAGCACCTTTATCGGCAACAAGACCACCTACTACATCGACGACGATTCGAGCATTCAGACCGGCCTTGTCTACCACGACTACCCCATGGACTTGCGTGAAGGACCCAATCGCCTGAAGGTTGCGTACACCGACGTCAGCGGCACGTTCGACTATAAGCGTCGCGATACGCTTTGGGGCCTGCAAAGCCAAAGCACGCTGGGCTTGCGCGTGACCAAGCACCTGCCCAATGCCGGCGCCAGCGAACAGGTGCGCATTCCCACCGGCAACACCGCTGGCTATGCGCCGGGCACGCACATTCGCGATTTCACCTATCAGGGTTCGGACACCGTGTTGCATCTGGGCAATGATCTGGAGATCGCCGACGACCTGTGGCTGACCACCGGCCTTGCTGCCATCTATACCCGCAGGGAAAGCGCTGTGACCTACCCGCAAGCCGGCGGCAAGACCAGCCTGAGCGATTGGGACTACGCTCCGCGCGTGGGTCTGCGCTATCAACTGACGCCCGATCTGCAGCTTTTCGGCAACCTCAGCCGCTCGGTTGAAGCGCCGCACCCCTGGTCGCTGATCTACAGTTCCAACGTGCGCTTCCCGGCAGGCAGCGGCCCGGCCACGGGTGCCCAGCGCGATCCGATCGAGCTGCAAAACCAGACCGCTACCACCCTGGAAATCGGCGGCCGCGGTGACAGCTCGCTGGGGCAATGGAGCCTGTCCTGGTATTACGCCCAGGTGCACAACGAATTGCTCTCGGTGTTGCCGGACGCCAATGCCACCACGCCCTATGAACTCAACGCCAGCCCTACCGTGCACCAGGGAGTGGAAGCCGGCCTGACGAGCAGCCTGTGGTCGCCGGACAGCGGTGGCCAACTGACCCTGCGCCAAAGCTATACCTTCAGTGATTTCCACTACCGCGACGACGAGCGTTTCGGCGACAACCGCCTGCCGGGCCTGCCGATGCATTACTACCAGGGCGAACTGCGCTTCGACTGGCCGCTAGGTTTCTTCGCAGCAGTCAACACTCAATGGGCGTCCAAGGTTGCGGTCGACTACGCCAACAGCTTCTACGCCGATCCCTACGCCATATTCGGTGCAACCCTGGGTTACAACGCGCCCAAGGGCGACTGGCAGACATGGCTGGACATGCGCAACCTGACCGACAAGCACTACGCCGCGACCGTCACCCCCGGCTACGACGACAAAGGGCTCGACGCGGCGCGATCCACCCCTGGTGAAGGCATGGCGATGTATGTCGGGGTGTCGTGGAGCCTGCTTTGAGGCTTTGGCAAAGAGCAATCGGCAGCCGGTGAATGGAGCGTGGAAAACGGCCGCTAAGCTACCTTCTAATCGGGTTTATTGGGCAGATTGCCTTTGACGTTGAATCGATGCTGTTCAACTCAAACCACCCTGATCCGGGTCAATCCAAGCCGTTCAGCCTGCGCCAGGATTTCTTTCGGAGTTGCGTCCGCTGAAGGCATCAGCAGGCTGTTCTCGCCATCTCCGAAATGCAGCTGCAAAAGATGCATTGTCGCCTCCTGTACGGAGAGTTGAGGTTGCTTGAGTTCGAGCTCGACCTCACGAGATTCGCCGTTGAACAGGTATTGCAGTGTGTAGAGGTGCATGGGCGGATTCCAAAATGAAAGAAGTACAACCGATGCCGCTGTCTTCAGGGCAGCAGCAGTGCTTCATGGACTTCGATTGAAGGAACAGCCCCCGCCACTCGCTGACTACTTAGCCAACGTCTGGTTTTGTTCACATCGAATATTTGCCCTTGCTCCATCAGCATCATGATGAGCTCATCCGACACGCGATAGCGACCACACTCTGGACAGTCCCGCTCTTCCCAGGGGCCAAGACATTGAATGCGCTGCGCAGTACCGACACATATAAGACAGTTCATCGCGATCACCATGGTCTGCTCAGACGGTCGCGAGATGATCGCGATCGTGCAGAAGAGACCGCTCGAGTGTTGAGAAACAGGTGATGGGTCGACAGGTAAACGCCTGGCAGAGTTCGATGACATGTCGCTTACAGTACAAACAGGTCGTATACACCGCTCAACGACTGCGCCTGGAAGCGGCGCCCCATGATCGGCTCCCGTTCGTTTAAAGGGCTCGCCCACATTCTCAAAAACGTGTCGTGAAAATCATTGGCATGCATCATTCAAATTCTCATCACACGATTGACATAGTTGCCTTGGTCAACTATATAATTGCCAAAAGCAAATATATGGAGCTTCCATGTCCGCCACCATTTTTGAGCGCGCCGAAACGGTACGCCGCTTTAACAGGTTCTACACCCGCCAGATCGGCGCCCTGCAAGAACACTTGCTCAAGGCCGAATTTTCCCTGACCGAGGCGCGTATCCTTTTCGAATTGGGCGCCAGTGCCGGCCTGAAGAGTTCAGACCTGTGTCAGATGCTCGGCCTGGACGCCGGTTACGTCAGCCGAGTCATCGGCGGATTCGAGAAAAAAGGCTTGATCGGCAAGACGCGTTCGACAAGCGATGCCCGTGCCTCTCAGATCCAGCTTACCGAGCCAGGTCGCACCGTGCTGGCCTCGCTGGAGCACGCCGCTCGTGAGGAAGTCGTGTTGATGCTGCAAGGCTTGCCTGAGCCACAGCAGGATCAATTGACCCAAGCCATGAAACAGATACAGACGCTATTGGGCGCCAGAGATCCCTCCTACCTCCTGCGCGATCCTGTAGCGGGTGACATGGGAATTGTCGTTCAGCAACAAGCTCAGCTATATGCTCGCGAATACGGTTGGAACTCGGAGTTCGAAGCGCTGGTGGCAGAAATCGTCGCCAAGTACCTTCGTGAATTCGATCAATCCTGCGAGCGATGCTGGATCGCGGAAAAAGATGGCAAGGTCATCGGTTCGGTGTTTGTCGTCAGGCATGACGAGACGACCGCCAAACTGCGAATGCTCTACGTGGATGCGAGTGCCAGAGGCATGGGAATCGGCAATCGATTGCTGGAAGAAAGTCTCAGATTTGCACGGGATGCGGGTTACACAAAGATGATGCTCTGGACCACCAGCGTGCTTTGCGATGCGCGAAAGCTCTATCAAAAGGCAGGTTTTCAGTTGGCCGAAGAGGAACCGGTACACAGTTTCGGAAAAGACCTGGTCAGCCAGACTTGGGCTCGGGATCTGTAGTGGTCTGAGCAGTCGGGAACTCAACCGCGCACCAAGTAAGCACCTGAAGGAACCCGATCACGCAACTTCTTGCATTTACCCGGTGGGGGCTGATGCCCCGGCGGGCGATCAGGGAACCAGATTCGGCATTTGCCCGGGGGTGGCATGTGGCCGCGGGGAATTTCAAATTCAGCAGGCGCGGGCTCTGGGACGACATTAGACTGTTGGAACGCCCCTGCGGTCCCGGCTCTGCCAACTGTCGGTGCAGCCGAAACCCGATTGTCCTCTGCGTGACTCAGGTTGCCAGCGTCACGCCCGATTTCCGAAGCGGACTGCTCAACAGCCGCCATGTCCGCTACGCGGCGCCTTTGGGCCTCCTCTTCCAACCCCTTCTGTACCGCAACCACGTCTGCGTTGGCCTTGGGTGGGGTACCCGACGATTGGGCCTGCTGCGCCGCCTGAATCAATTGGAAGTTGCGGTTGCGCAACTGGACGTTGTTACCCACCCGCATGTTCGAGCGCGCCGCCAAGGTTTCAGCCTGCTGGTACTGCCCTTGTTGAAGTCGCAAAACACCCAGGTAATGCAGCGTCGCGGGATTGTTTGGCTGGATGTGCAGGGCTCGCTCCAGCGTGGCGGCAGCCTGGTCCAGTTGGCCGTTTTCATACTGGCGCGAGGCTGTTTCGATCAGGGTGGTCGACGCGCTATTGCTTTGCGCGGTCGCTCGTCGCTCGGCAGCGACAGAACCGCACGACGCGAAGGCACAGAGCACCAGGATGAGACCTGACAAATAGTTATTGATTGGCATCAGGGGACTTACTCGACTGAACTCGGAAGGTACTGCCGTAAACAGCGCTGTTCGGCGCTTCCGATACAGGGCCGCTATTGACCAAGCCAAACACCGGAAGTTCCTGCTGTAACGACCGCGGCAACTGTTCTTGTTTTTTTCTCTAGCGAGTGAAAACCGCTGGCTATTTAAGTAACGGTTCCCTAGAACTTTTCTCTGTATATCGGTCTATGTGGATAGGCAGATGCGCTGATTAAGCACGCGGTCTTCAAGCGTCGCAGTCATAGGCCACACGTCCAATCTTCCCTCAGAGGTTGTCTTCACTCATGAAATTCCATGTCCCACGGTTGGTGCTCTTCGGCCTGTTGGCATTTGCGGCAGTGGGCTCGGCATCCGCCACACAGATGAAGGCCTCAGACCCCGTTTTCACAAAGCAAGCCACAGCCGTTGAGGCGCCTGTCCAGACCGCAGACAACCCTTGGCCGGCCTTGGCCAGTATGGCCGGCAAGCAACCGGCAACGTTGCTTGCCCATGACGACCGATACTGGCATGACGACCGTTGGCACGATCGTAGACACGATTGGCGCAGAGACGACTGGCGCCGGGATAACTGGCGCAGAGAGCAAGCCCGCCGAGAAGCTGAACGCCGTCGTGATTGGGAGCGCCACCAGGACCGCGCCATGCGGCACCGTTACGAGGACGGCCACCGTTACTATCGTCGCTGATGCGAAGCCTGTGATTCCACGTCTTCCGCGTGGAGTTTCAACGCGGGCATCCGTACATCCAATCGGCGCCAAAGTTGTTTGCAGGGCTTAGGCGCTGGATCAACCCCAGCCTGACGAATTGCGCACGGCTCTATCAAACATTTTCTGCCTGCCTTGATGTGAGCGTCCTCAGGCGCCAGCCCCTCTCATGCTGATTGCCTGCGCCAGATACCGGGGGATGTGCCGAACTGTCGTTTGAATGCACGACTGAACGCGGCCTCGGATTCGTAGCCCACTGAAAAGCCGATTTGCGCCACATTGCCGCGACCCTCGCGTAGTTGTTGAGCCGCCACGTGCATGCGCCAGAACGTCAGGTATTGCATGGGTGGCTGTCCGACCAACGCCGTGAATCTCTCCGCGAATACCGAGCGCGACATGCCCACTTCAATCGCCAGCGCTTCTGCCGTCCAGCCCTCGGTTGGACGAGCATGGAGCAGCGCCAGCGCGCGCCCGATATGTGGATCTCGCAAGCCCGCCAGCCACCCGCGCCGTTCAGCGGGGAGGTTGGCGACATACTGGCCGACGGCTTCGACGAACAGTAATTCGGAGAGTTTGGCGATGACCGTTGCCGAGCCGACGCGCCCCGCCGCAATTTCACTGACGGCGAAACGAAATGAACTTTCAATCCAGGCACCCGAAGGCGTCGCACGGACGTCCAGTTTCAATAAGGATGGCAACGACGAAAGCAACGGACTGAACGGTGTTTCAGAGCCGAGGAAACCGCACAACAACTGTGTGGCCTCGCCGCCCCCGCCGCATTTGATTCTTGATATGCCACCGACTTGCGGCGGCTGAATGACTTCGCGCGCCGACATCGGGGCAACGCTTAGATCACTGCCAAACGTATGAACGTCATTGCGCGGTAGCAGAATGAGTTCGCCTGCCTGCACGTCGAGGGTGGCACCATCGTCGACCCGCAATTGCATGTGCCCCGCTGCGACAAAATGCGATGCAATGATGTGTCGCGGGGCCGCCAGGAACGGTTTGCAATCGTCCGCAGAGATTCTTCCACTGAGACACCAGGGCGCAGTGAACTCTGCCTCGAGGAAGATCCCCCCGGACAGCCGAATCACACGCAGCACATCAGATAGCGCATCCAGCAATTGCCAGCCCTCCTTTCCGGAGTTTGGAGCAAGTAATCAGGCGCACTGGTCATTCGCCGCCTGAGCGGCGAGGCCTAGATTAGCACCAACGAGGACTCAGTGATCGAGACGATCCACAGACGCTACACCGATGGTCATTGACTCCCGCGTTAACCGTAATTGGCCCTATTGCAACTCGACCACGCCAGCCGGAGATCAGTATGAACGCTGCCACTACCCTGCCCCGCCCGGATCCAGGCAATGCCGCCCGTTATGCTCAACTTGTCCGCTCATCGAAGAAAGCGGAATGGCAGATCGATCGCGACTTGCTGCAGGACCGCGGCTTCGACTTCTCGCGAAAATTCTTGCCCGACGGCCTCTCGCATATCGACCGTGTGACCTTTCTCGCCGCAGACGACGCCCGCCTGCTTAGCCAGATTCAGGGCCGGACCTATGCGTATATCTTTGGCCTGGTCGAGCGTTTTATCAGTGCCAAGATGCTCGATCAGGGTCGGGCCCATGTATTTGACGATCAGCTTGCCCTCGAAGCGTTGGTTCGCTTTTCCAACGACGAGATCAAGCATCAGGAGCTGTTCCGGCGCATTGAGACGATGATGGGTACTCAATTGCCGGCAGGCTATCGCCAAGTTGCCGATCCGAACGATGTGGCGCGCGCGGTACTGGCGGCCAGCACTTGGGCGGTGCTGGCGCTGACCTGTCATATCGAGCTGTTTGTCCAGACGCACTATGTGCAAAGCATCGCCCCGCGTGAGGAGTTGTGCCCACTGTTCAAGGACGTCTTCAAATTTCACTGGAAGGATGAGAGCCGGCACGTCGTACTCGATGAACTGGAGTGGCAGGCAGAGCACGCAAAACTCTCGCTGGCCGAGCGCGACCATGCCGTGAACGACCTGATTGGGCTGGTGGCGGCGGTAGACGCCATCCTGCAGGCGCAATCGACAGCCGATGCCGACTACTTCATTGGAAATGCCTCACGATCGTTCAGTGTCGAGCAGACCGCGCAAATCAAAGCCTGCGTGCTGCGAGCCTACCGCTGGCAATACATTGTCTCGGGTGTGCAGCATCCACACTTTGCACGGCTGCTTGCACGCATGACAACGCCAACACAGATGTCCAGGATTCAGACCGCACTGGCACCGATCATGAGCCATTGATCAATACGTGGCGACCGACCGCGTGTCGGTCGCGCGACAGTGGAATGACGTGCTGAAACATGATTGATTGAGGATGGCAGCCATGACGATCGCGATGTGGATGCTGCTTGGATTTGCGACCTGGACCCTACTATTGTTGATGGCAACCGTTGGCGTCTATCGCTGGGTCAGAATCCTGTTGTCGAATGTCCCGATCGCTTCTTTCCGGAGCGATCAGCTCGAAGGCGAGGATTGGTATCGGCGCGGGACCAGAGCTCATGCGAACTGTGTGGAAAATCTGCCGGTCTTTGGCGTCATCGTGTTCGTGATTTCAGCCCTTGGGTTGGACGGTCCTGCGGTGAGCTACTTGTCCATAATCGTCCTGATCGCTCGTGTGTGTCAGTCTCTGGTTCACGTATCCCATGTGCAAACCGATACGTTCGTCGCGGTTCGGTTTACCTTCTTTTGCATACAGTTGATCTGTTTTCTCGCACTCATTGTCATTGCCGTTTGTTACGGCGCAGGAATGCTCAAATAGAGAGATGAATTCGTACGGGGTCTGCCTTACAACATCACGCCCGGTGGTGTGCTGATTGCACAGGTCCGTTCGAAGGCGCCGGGGCGGCTATCGCCGCCACCGTCTTTCTCAGTTGAAACTGCCTTACGCTGCCGGCATCAGCTTCGCATAAGCCTGCAAATGGTGATCGTCATCGCCAAACTGACGCGCCACCATCAGCAAATGCTTGGCGTGGTGCGACAGCATGTATTCCCAAGTCAGGCCGATCCCGCCGTGCAACTGGATGCCCTGGTCGGCGACATAACGGCTGGCGCGGCTGACGATGAATTTGGCCGCCGCCAAGACCCGGCGGCGCTCGTCACTGTCTGCCTGATCGGCCACACAGGCGGCGTACAGGGTCATCGAAGTGGCTTGGTCCAGCTCGATGCGCATATCGACCATGCGGTGCTGCAAGGCCTGGAACTTGCCGATCGGTTGGCCGAATTGCTGGCGCGTCTTCAAATAATCGAGGGTCAACGCACAGGCAGCCTCCATGCTGCCGATAGCTTCGGCACATTGCGCGGCGATGGCGCGGCCCTGCTGGTAGCGCAGCGCTGGCAACGCCTGGCCTGGTTCGCCGAGGAGCGCGGCGCTGGCGACGAACACGTCTTCGAGAAACAGATCGCAGGCCTTGCGCCCATCCACTGTATCGAAGACGCGCCGCTGCACGCCGCAGGCTTGCGGATCAAGCAGGAACAGGCTGATGCCATTTTCATCCCGCGCACCCTCGCTGGTGCGTGCCGAAACCAGTATCAGCCCGGCGCTCTGCCCGCCGATGATCACTGACTTGCGGCCATTGAGTTTCCAGCCACCGTCTACCGGCTCGGCCAAAGTCTGCACGTCATGCAATTGGTAATGACCCTGCGGCTCATCGACCGCCACCGCCAGTTGCAGGCTGGCATCGGCGACTTTTGGCAACAATCTGGCCTTCTGCGCTTCGCTGCCCAATTGCGCGACCAGGCCACCGGCAAAGATCACCGAGTGCAGGTAAGGCTCCAGGCACAGTCCGCGCCCCAGCTCGGTCATGATCAGCATGTTATCCACGCCGCTGCCGGCATAGCCGCCATAGGCTTCGGCAAAGGGCACTGCGCATAATCCCAGATCGCCCAACTGCTGCATGAATGGCACGCTGAAGCCGTGCGTGCTCTGGCGATACTGTTCTCGTTGCTCGAAGCCGTAAACATCACGCACCAGGCGCCCGGCGGTTTCCTGCAGCATCAGCTGCTCTTCTGTCAGTTTGAAATCCATGATCGGGGGCGCCTTAGAGTTCTAGGATCATTTTCGCGATGATGTTTTTCTGGATTTCGTTGGCACCGCCATAGATCGAAGCCTTGCGCGCATCCAGATACTGATAGGTGGCCGCGCTGCTGTAATCGGTGTACAGCAACGGTTCGGTGCCGTAACCCAGTTCATCCTCGATGAACGGCATGGCGTAGGGGCCTACGGCTTTACTGATTAACCAGGTAATCGCCTGACGAATTTCGGTGCCCCTGATCTTCAGGAACGAGCTCTCCGCGCCTGGAACTCCCCCATCGCGAACGGCCGCCAAGGTCCGCAGGCTACTGATTTCGGCGGCAATCAATTGCATCTCGACTTCGGCGATCTGTACGCGAAACAGCGGGTCATCGATCAATGGCCGGCCATCACGCCGCTCTTCACTGGCAATCTGTTTCAGACGATTGAGCAGCGCCTTGTTGTGGGCGATTCCGCCAATGCTGGTGCGTTCATGGGTCAGCAAATACTTGGCGCAGGTCCATCCCTGATTTTCCTCGCCAACCAGATTGGCCACCGGCACCCGCACATTATCGAAGAACACCTCGTTGACTTCATGCTCACCGTCGAGGGTGATGATCGGTCGTACAGTGATGCCCGGCGTCTGCATGTCGATCAACAGAAAGGAGATGCCCCGCTGCTGGCGAGCTTCGGGGTCGGTACGTACCAGGCAGAACATCCAGTCGGCAAAATGCGCCAGGGTGGTCCAGGTTTTCTGGCCGTTGACCACATAGTGATCGCCGTCGCGCACGGCGCGGGTTTTCAATGACGACAGATCAGAGCCCGCACCCGGCTCGGAATAACCCTGACACCACCAGTCGTCGCAGGTGAGAATGCGCGGCAGGAAGTGGGCTTTCTGTTCGTCCGTGCCGAACTTCATGATGACCGGAGCCACCATTTTCAGGCCGAACGATGAGACCTTCGGCGCGCCGGCGGCGAAACACTCTTCGTCGAAAATATGCTTTTGCACGTCAGTCCAGCCGGTACCACCGAACTCGACCGGCCAGCCAGGGGCCAGCCAGCCCTGGCGGTTGAGTGTGCGCATCCACTGCACTTGGTGCTCTTTGCTCAGGCGCTTGCCCTGGGCGATGCGCGCAGCGAATTCGCTGGGCAAATGGTCGCGCAACCAGGCACGAACCTCCTCGCGAAAGGCGCGTTCGTCCGCTGTGAAATCAATGTCCATCCATCCACTCCAAAAAAACCGAATGCTCAGGCACTTATTCGAATGCAGCAAAAAAACCTGTAGGAGCGAGCCTGCTCGCGATGGTCGCCGACGATGACGCTGGCGGCCTGACACCCCGTGGCGGTCTCTGGTTTTTCGCGAGCAGGCTCGCTCCTACCGGAATTACGGCATTTACTCGAAAATGATCACCGAACGCGCCAACTCGCCACGGCGCAGCTCGTCGAACGCATCGTTGATCTGCTCAAGCCGGATGCGCTGGGAAATCATTTCGTCGAGCTTGAGTTTGCCCGTCATGTAGAAGTCCACCAGCCGAGGCATGTCGACCGGGAAACGGTTCGAGCCCATCAGCGAGCCCTGGATGCGGCGTTCATGTAGCAGTTGCAGGGGGTCCAGCTCGATTTTCAGGCCGGGCTTGAGCATGCCGATCACAGTGGCAGTGCCGCCGCGAGCCAACATGGCGAACGCTTGCTCGGCGGTCTGCTTGAGGCCGATGCACTCGAAAGCGTGATGCACACCGCCACGGGTCAGCTCCATCACCTGTTTGGCCGCGTCGCCGTTTTTGCCATTGATCAAGTCGGTGGCACCAAACTGCTTGGCCAACTCCAGTTTCGAATCAAGCATGTCGATGGCAATGATGCGCCCTGCCCCGGCCAGTGCTGCGCCATTGATGGCCGCCAGACCGATCCCGCCACAACCGATCACGGCCACGGTTTCACCCGGACGCACTTTGGCGGTATTGAACACCGCGCCGGTGCCGGTGGTCACCGCGCAACCGAGCAGGGCGGCACGGTCGAGTGGCATGTCGCGGCGAATCGCAACGCAGGCGTTTTCGTGCACCAGCATCTGTTCGGCGAAGCCCGACAGGTTGACGAACTGCGGTATCGGCTTCTGCACATACGTGAGCCGCGACTCTTCATCCGCGCCGCGCTTGGTTTCTGGCGATACGCAACGTGCCAGGTGGCCAGTCACGCAATGTTCGCAATGGCCACAGAACACGGTCAGGCAGGTGACGACATGATCGCCCGGCTTGACCGAACGCACTTCGGAGCCGACCTGTTCGACCACACCGGCCGCTTCGTGGCCCAGCACCAATGGCCCCGGATACGGGAACGAACCGTCAATCACATGCAAATCCGAATGGCAGACACCAACCGCTTTGGTGCGGATCAGCACTTCACGCGGGCCCGGTTTGCTGATGCCCACTTCTTCAATGACCAGCGGAGCTCCAACCTGGTGGAATACAGCAGCTTTCATGGCAGTTCTCTCAAAAATTAATCAGGGGTTCAGGCCGGGTTTGGCGCGGTGCGCAACACGGCTTTGGCATGACTGAAGGTGCGGAAACCGTCGATACCGTGATAGGCACCCATGCCGCTCTGGCCGACGCCGCCGAACGGCAAGCCTTCGGTGCTGGCGTGACTCAATACACCATTGAGGGTCACGCCACCGGAACAGGTACGGGACAGCACTTGCGCTTCCTCGGCGGCATCGTTGCCGAAGTAATAGAGAGCCAGCGGACGTGGCCGCGCGTTGATCCAGGCAATCACTTCGGTGATGGTGTCGTAGGGTTTGATCGGCAATAACGGGCCGAAGATTTCGTCCTGCATCACCCGTAGATCGTCGCCGGGATCGCGCAACAGGGTCGGCACGATTTTGTTGCGCGTCGCGTTACTGAAGTCTTCAGCGCCGGCATTCAATTCGACTAGCTCGACACCGGCCTCGCGCGCTTCACTGAGGTAGCCCAGCAAGCGCTCGTAATGCCGACTGTTGATGATCGAGGTGTATTCGGGATTGTCCTTGAGCGTCGGCAGAAATCCGGCGACCACCGCTTTTGCGATGCCGATGAAGGTCTCCACCGATTCCCGTGGCACGAACACGTAATCTGGCGCGACGCACAACTGACCGGCGTTGAGCAACTTGCCGATGACAGTCTTGGCCACCGCGTCCTTGAAGTCCGCCGTGCGGGAAATAATGGTCGGCGATTTACCGCCCAGCTCCAGGGTCACCGGCACCAGATTTTCCGCCGCGGCACGCAGCACGTGCTTGCCGATGCTGGTGGCGCCGGTGAACAACAGATGGTCGAAAGGCTGGCCGCAAAACGCCTGGCCAACGTCGGCACCGCCCAGCACCACCGCCACTTCGTCTTCGGCGTAGACCGAACGAATCAGGCGCGCGATCAGGGCCGATGTCTTTGGGGTGAATTCCGAGGGTTTGATCATCACCCGATTGCCGGCGGCAAGGGCGCCGGCTAGACCACTGAACACCATGTAGCCAGGGACGTTCCATGCCGTCACGATGCCCACCACGCCGAGCGGCTGGTATTGAACCCAGGCTTCACCGGCTCGGGCCTGCCGTTGCTGCGGGCGCATCCACTCGGCCAGTTCGGCCTGGGTCTGTTTGAGGGTCGCCAGTGGCGAAAGCACTTCACTGCCTTTGGAGAAACCGGGGCTGCGATGGCCGAAATCCGCCGTCAGCGCGTCGATGATTTCCCGTTCGTGATTGACCAGCAGACCGATCGCCCGCTCAAGCAACTCACAGCGTTGCTCGACACTCCAGGGTTCGCAGGCCAGGAAGGCCGCCCTCTGTTTTTCCAGCACCGTGCGGATGTCCGTGCTCGTCCAACTCTCGATGGCGCTCATCACTACCTCTCTTGTTGTTGTCTGGACGCCACCGCGATTGCGCAGCATTGCGTCGGGTTCACTGCATGGTTGACCATCGGTCGCGCCACGCCGCCACCCGGATCAGGTGGGTGGCGTTTCAAGTGGTGTGGTTCAGGCCAGAATGCCCATGGCCTTGGCGCTGTTGATGGCCTGGGTGCGACGACAGGCGCCGAGCTTGACGTTGATGTTCTTGGCGTGGGTCTTGACGGTATTCACCGAAATGAACAGGCGATGGCCGACCTCGCGCACCGACATGCCCTCGGCAAGCAACTTGAGCACTGACACTTCGCGGGGTGTCAGACCGTCCTGATAATCCGGCATGCGTGCCACGGCGGGGACGTCAATGTCGGTCCCCTGATCGCGAAATCCATTGCGGTTTCTCTGCAACTCGATCGGGCCCTGGTAGCAGGCGCTGTCGATCCTGCCCCAATGCATGCGTCGCTCGGCTTCACACAACAGCTGCTGCGCCTGTTCCTGGTCATGCCTGCGCGAAGCGATCTCGGACAGCAACAGATAGGCATTGAGCACAAATGGCGCGCAACAATCGCGGACCTGCATCAGTCCCGCCTGCACCACTTGCTCGGCTTCATCGGCGCGGCCTTGCTGTAACAGCAACTCGCCTTGCAGGAACAGCAGCCGCCCGAGCAGTGGATAGGGCTGGGTTCTGCTGCCCGTCAGTTGCGCAAGTTCAGTGCGCAACAGCGAATGCGCCAGCGCCGATTTTCCCTGAAGCAACAGCAACCGGACTCGATCTGTGTTCACCAGCACCTCGGCTTCGCGACTGCCCTGGCGCCTTGCAAGCTCCAGCGAGTGTTCCAGCAACACCTGGGCTTCGTTGAGTTCTCCGGTCTGCATGTCGATCCGTGCGAGGGTGCAATGACACAACAACACTGACAGCCAGTCCTGCACGGTCAGGTATCGCAGCGCTGCGTGGCAATGCAGGCGCGCCTGTTCGACGTTGCCGCGCAGGGTGTGCAGGGTGCCGTACAACGCCTGCCAGTTAGCCAGCAGGCGTTGATTGCGTTTTCGATCGGGCAGCGGGCAAAAACGCCCCAGCCGTTGCAGGCACTCCTCGGCCTCGTCCAGTCGACCACTGAACAGCAGCGCCTTGGCGCACAAATAGATCAGCCGCGAGCTGCTTTGCAGCAATTGCGGTTCGATACGCTCGCGCCAATCAATAAAGCGGTCCAGATGCCGTTCGCTGAGGATCCAGCTCAGCCACAAGCGCTCCATGTAGCTTGCGGCCACTTCTGGCTGATCAGCACTGAGTGCTTGCTCGACCGCATCGTCGACCTGGCCCAGTACGCCCAGCAGCTGACAGGCGCGCAAGCGCAACCGATTCAACGGCACGCCGCTCAACCTGTCTTGCAGCGCCTGCGCCACGGCAGGCAACAACCGGAACCAACCGGGTTGGTGGTCGATCGGGACAAGAAAAACCTGGGCGTCGAGCAGACTTCTGAAGACCCTGGCGCCCTGCTGTTCTTCCCAGAGTTGCTGGCAGAGATCGGCGCTGGCCTTGGCCAAATGAGCCAGTCCGTAGAGGACTTCGCGCTGTTCGTCGTTCAGACGCGCCAGCAGTTCACGCTCGAGGTAGGCGCCGAGCAAAGCAGACGGCAGCAGACGAACACCGGCGCACCACCCCGCCGTTTGATGCCACAGTTTTTCCCTGGACCTGATGTCCGCGGTCGGCATGAGCATACTGACCAGCGACTCGAATTCATCAGGTCGCAACGCCAATTGCCGGGCATCCAGCTCCAGCAATTGCCCGCCGAGCATCAGCTGCGGCAAGTTCCATTCGGGGCGTTGGCGGCAGGTGACCAGCACCTGCAAGCCCGGATTTCGCAGGGACAGGAGTTGGTCGAACCAGTGATTGAGGTTTGCCGGCATTTGCGCTGGCAAGTCATCGAAGACCAGGCGAAGTGTTGGATTTTCGCTGCCTGGACTGGCCCTATCACTGGTAGGCAAGCTCCCACAGTTGATCGCATTTCCCTGTGGGAGCTGGCTTGCCAGCGAAGACGGTTGAGCAGTCAGCAGGTCCCTTGAGTCGAGCAACGCCAGCAAGGCATCAGGCACCGTTTCGGGCGCCAAGCCAAGCTGACCGGCCAGCATCTCGCTCAAACCTTCCAGTGTTTGCGGCAAGCCACCCAGGCTCATCCATACCGCCTCACCGCGCAAATACTCGCGCAGCAATGCTGTTTTGCCATAACCGGCAGGCGCGCAAAGCAGTTGCAAGCGACACTGCTCGCGCTTGAGTACGTCGCACAGATGCGGCCGTGGCACAAACATGGCGGACCTCGCTGATGGTGTGAGGATGCCATCATTGGGCGAGCCGACTGTTTGCGCGCCACCCGCATCAGGTGGGGCCTGCCTGAAAGCACAACGCCCTGCGAACAGGGCGTTGGATTCAAGCCAGGGCCCGACGTCAGCGAATGCCGGCGTTACGCAGCGCCGATGGGGTGAAGTCGGTCATTTTCGCGGTCATGCCATAGGTCGTTGCATGTTTGGCCTGATTGGTCATGGCCAATACGTTGTAGCGACCCGCGATCAGGTCATAGATCCCGAGCATGGCGAAGTTGGAAGCGCCGCGCTCGTAGTCATTGATCGCATAGCCTTCGGCAACTCGCCACAGCTGTCCGCGACCATCGTAGTGATCGACCTCGGCAAGCTGCCAGGTGTCTTCGTCGAAGTACATGTCACGCTTGGCATATACATGGCGCTGGCCCGGTTTCAACGTGGCCTCGACATGCCACACGCGGTGCAACTCATAACGGGTCAGGTCCTGATTGATGTGCCCCGGCTTGATGATGTCGTCGTACTTCACTTTCGGCGACTGCAAGCGATAGTTGTTGTACGGGATGTACAGCTCCTTTTTGCCCACCAGCTTCCAGTCATAACGATCCGGCGCGCCGTTCATCATGTCGGTGTTGTCGGCGGTACGCATGCCGTCGGAGCCATTGCCCGGCCCGTCGTAAGCCACTTGCGGTGCACGGCGTACGCGGCGCTGTCCGGCGTTGTAGACCCATGCCAGGCGCGGTTCCTTGACCTGATCGATGGTCTCGTGGATCAGGATCACACTGCCGGCCATGCGCGAAGGTGCGGTGATTTCCTGTTTGTAGTAGTACAGAACGTTGTCACCTGCCCCACCTTCGACCCCTTCCATCAGCTGCGGGAATGCCAGCTTGTCGTCGTACTCGACGATCGAGTACGACCCGTTGGCCTGCGGTGCAGCCTGAGCCGCCTGCCGCTCCATGTTGCCGCCGCGATAGCGGTTGGTGTGGTTCCAGTAAACCTCGACGCCATTCTTTGGAATCGGGAACGGGTAGTAACGGGTTTGCGTGAAGTTCTGCAGGCCATTACCGTCAGGTGTCAGCTCGGTGGTCACCGCGCTCTTTTTCGCAATGTCGTAAATGTTCTGCGGTGACGCCGCGGTGCGCTGAGTCTTGTACACCGGGATCCTGTAGCTGTCCGGATAGCGTTTGAACATCGCCAGTTGGCCCGGCGTCAGCTTGTCCTTGTACTGGTCGGCGTTGGCCGCGGTAATCACCATTAGTGGCTTGTCACCAGCGAAAGGATCGCCGAGAAAGCCATTCTCGAGTGCCGCCGCACCGGGCTTCAAACCACCGGCCCAGGCCGGAATGCTACCGTTGGCGTTACCTTCTTTCTGTGCGCCCAACGGTGTCAGCGTGGTGCCCAACTGGGCGGCTTCCTGGGGCGAAACGGCGGCCATTACAGCACTGGCCAGCAACGACAGACTCAGTGCGCCGGCGCGCAGAATAAAACGTGCGTTCATGTTCAGTTTCCTCTGGCAGGGTTGCATCAGAAATTCACGCCGAAGCTGAGCGCAACGTAGTCGCGATCGACGTTGGTATTGAAATCGCCACCGAAGTAATTGGTGTAACTGAGGCTGGCGTTGTAGGTGTTCAGGTAATCGGCATCTACCCCGACACTGACCGCTTTGGACCCTTCATCGAAGTTCGGACCGTAGCCGGACACGTCATGGGACCAGGCCAGGTTCGGCGACAGGTTGATGCCGGCGATCACGTTCTGGTAATCGAGCTTGCCGCGCAGGCGATAGCCCCAACTGTTGCTGGTATAGAAACCATCGTCGTTGCATTCCTGCGCCGGGTTACTGGCAGTCGGCGTGCCGACGGCAGTGCCCAGGCAAGTAGCCGGTCCCGCTGCACCTTGCAGCTCGCCACTGCCAAAGGCCGGGCTGCGACCGAAACGCAGGTCGGAACCGTCGGCCTTGCCCAGGCCGTTGATATGGTTGTAACCGACCTCACCCACCACAGTCAGGCGACTGGCACCGAGTACCTGGTCGAAGAACTGGGTCGCGGTGACCTGGGCCTGGGTCACTGGCATGCGCTTGTAGCCGTTGACCTCGGCGCCCAGATTGCGGCCGGCAAAACCGGTAGTGATCAGCGGCGAAGTTGCACCGAACGTCGCCGCAGACAGCAAATCAGCCGTGTTCAGTTGCAACGGCATGTTCGGCCGGTAGCTGACTTCGCCACCCAGCGATACGCCTGAAACGTTGGTCTGGAAGCTCAAGCCGTAAAGGCGAATGTCTTCCGGATAGTCGACGAAATAACGGACACTGCGCGCCGAAGTCACACCGCCAGCGGCACTGCTCATCTGATTGATACTCAGGTAAGGGTTGCGGCTGTGGTAGTTCATTGCGTAGGCACCGAACTCGGTGTCGTTCGCCTCCGGCACGTACCAGCGCAGGGCCAGGCCATACTGTCCGCTGTCGCGCGCATCGTTATCTTTCAGACGTGGAATAAAGGCGTCGTCGGTCCCCGCCGCGACGGCAGCCAGACCGCCGGTGTTGCGTGCCGCACCCGGTGGCAAATCCAGCCCGGCAACCACCAGGCGGTCGTTACAACCTTGCGGTACGCCGTCATTGCCGAAGAACGTGCCGCAGTTGTCGACCACCGACTTGTCCCACTCCAGCTGATAAAACGCTTCGGCGGTAATGTTATCGGCCAGCCCCTGGGACACGTAGAGCAAGTTGACCGGAATCAGGCCTTCCTTCACTTCCGCGCCCGGACGACGCAGGGCTGCGACGTCGATCGGGTTGATGCTGTTGATCGAGTTGCCGATAAATGTACTTTCGCCCCAGCTCACCACTTGTTTGCCCAAGCGAACGTTGCCGACCTGATCACCGATGTTGTAGTTGTGGTAGACGAAGCTGTCGAGGAACATCGCCCCGGACGATTTCGCCGCGCGATCACGTCCCGAGTCGTTGATGTCATAGAACGGACGGCTCTCGTCCATCAGTTCAAAGTCATACCAATATTTGCCACGCACGAATGCGCCGCTGTCTGCGTACTTGAGCTCCAGGTCGTGCACGCCTTTGAAGATCTTCGAGAAGGTCTCCCCTTTCTTGAAGTTCAGGCGGTTGTCATCGGTCGTCCGCGACGAGGACTCGCCGCCAGTGACACCTTGGGAGTTGAAGTTGGAAATGAACTGCTTGTCCGGGTCGGCCGTCGACCAACTGGCCCCTACCGACAGCGACGAGTCGAACGTCCCTTGAATCTCCCCGATGTTGAAATCCACAGCATGAGCCTGATTGCTCGCGCAGGTGGCAACCATCACAGCGACGGCCAGCAGACTTGGCTGAAAGACTCCGCGCATTGTTGTTTTTGTCATGCGGTTTCCCCGGTTAAGGATGACGTGGTGAGAGCCCATGCTAGCGAGGCTCCCGGGATGCCCTCACACCCGAATGGGTGATTTGAAGGACGTGTTTTTTGCACTTTTCATTGCCGCGTAACGACCCGTTTCGAGATGCGCTCGACGGGCGTTACGCCTGGTGACACTTACCCGGTGAAAGTCGGGGAGCGCTTTTCGATGAACGCCGTTACCGCCTCCCGGTGATCGGCCGTCTGGTGCGACAGCACCTGGAAGGTCGCCGACATTTCCAGCAGCGTGTCGAGTCGCGTATGCAAGGCTTCGCGCAACAACCGTTTGGCCAGACGCACGGCGTGGGGTGGGTTGGCAGCGATCGCCGCGGCAATTTCCCTGGCGCTGTCCAACAGTTGCCCGGCCGGGACGACGCGGGACACCAGGTTCCATTGCTCGGCCTGGCGGGCATCGATCGTTTGCCCGGTCAGGGTCAGTTCGGTGGCCCGCGACAAGCCGATGATGCGCGGCAACAACCACGCACCGCCGTCGCCGGGAATGATCCCGAGCTTGACGAAGCTTTCAGCAAACCTGGCCTGCTCGGATGCCACGCGGATGTCGCACATGCAGGCCAGATCGAGGCCTGCACCAATGGCGGCGCCGTTGACCGCGGCGATGACTGGCACTTCCAGATTGAACAGCGCCAGTGGCAGTCGTTGAATGCCGGTGCGGTACTCCTGACGCAACTGCATGCCCGACATCTGCGCGTATCGGTCCATGTCGCGAACGTTGCCGCCGGAGCAAAACGCGCTGCCTGCGCCCGTGATGATGACCGCGCGCACACTGCTGTCGCGCTCGATCCGTTCGATGGCTTCGAGGAACTCGGGAACAGCGCTATTGCCCGTCAAAGGGTTGCGGCGCTCGGGGTCGTTCATCGTCAGGGTGACGACATGCCCCTGTTGTTCGTACTTCAGAAACTCACTCATGGGGTGTCCTCAAGCAGTTTGTGACGGGGTAACAGTGCGCACGAATTCACTGGCGGTAACCTTCGGTTTCTCCAGCAATGCCTGGCCGACGATGTTGTTCCACCAGGTCTCCGAACCTTCGCTGACCCGCCATTGGTGCAGGCGCCGAGTGAACAGTTGCAGATCCAGCTCTTCGGTCACGCCGATAGCGCCGAACAATGCATGGGCAATGGCGGTCACCTGTGGAACGGCCATGCTGGTGCGGGCCTTGGCGATGGCCGCGGGAATCAAATCGGGCACCGGACGGTCACCTGCAAAGGCCAGTTCGGCAGCAATTCGGGAAGCGGCCACCTGCTCCGCCATGACGCTGAGCTGATGCTGGACCGCCTGGAATTTGCCGATGGCCTTGCCGAACTGGATCCGGTCATTGCAGTACTCAAGCGTCATGCCGAGCACCTTCTCCATCGCGCCGGCAATGGACGCTGCATGGATGGCAGCGTTAAACAGGCGAGCCTCTTGTCCCTTGCTTCCAAGAGACACGCCGCCGGCGTCCTGGGGCCAATACAGCGTGGCGCACTGGCTGCCATGCACACCGTCGGGCTCGCGCCGTGCCTGACTGCAGTCAAGCAACAACAACTCGCCCTGCAGGTTCACCAAGGCAAAATCGGCAAGGGTGCCGTAGGCCAGGCGCGGTACGCACAAGCCATCATCGGCCTGCCGGAAAGCCGCGCCCGCCAGGGTCAACATGCCGCTCGGCGGTGCATGCGGGCAGTCACGCATCAGTGCCCGTGCGGCAATGCTTTGGGCTACCGGAAGCGGCAGTGCATGACGGCCGAAAGCGAGGAAAATCGGGAACAACGACTCCAGTGTCAGCCCCGCGCCATCCGCCACTTCCGGGGTCAACAACTCTAGAAACCCGCCGTTCTCCAATGCGCTCCATAGCGCCGTGGCGCGGTCGCCGTTTTCAACCGCGCGAACCAGCGCCGGGGTGCACAAGTCAGTCAGTATTTTCTCAATGGCTTCAGTGAACATGACGATGTTTCCTATTCGATATCAGCGCAGGCCAAGGCCACGGGCAATCATGCCGCGCAGGATTTCCCGGGTGCCGCCGCGCAACGAAAAAGTCGGCGCGACCTGGTTCAGGTAGGCGACGGTGCGGTACAGCTCATCGTCAATCGGAGCATCCGGATTCGCGCTGATGGCTGCGGCAATAGCGGCCGGAATCGATTGTTCGAATTCGGTACCGATGTCCTTGACCAACGCCGCTTCCACCACCGGACTCTGCCCTTGGGCGAGCAATGACGTCAGCGCCACCGATAAATTGCGCAGGCTGGTCAGTTGCGTAAGGAAACCGCCGAGCAACGCTGTCTCGGCGACGCTGGCACCGTTGCGGCGCAGGGTCTCTGCCCACAGGTCGAGCAGCACCACGCTGGAATAGAAGCGCTCCGGCCCGCTGCGCTCGAACGCCAGTTCGGCATTGACCTGTTTCCAGCCACTGCCCTCCTCGCCCACCAGCGCGTCCTCACCCAGCAGCACATCGTCGAACGCCACTTCGGAAAAATGCGCATCCCCGGCGAGGTCAACAATGGGCCGTACGCTGATGCCCGGTTGCTTGAGATCGATGATGAATTGCGACAGCCCGTTATGGCGGTCTTCCGGCGAACCGCTGGTGCGCACCAAAGCGATCATGTAATCGGCATGGTGGGCATTGGTGGTCCAGATCTTGCGACCGCTCAGGCGCCACCCGCCTTCGCAACGGCTGGCCCGACTGCGCACACTGGCCAGGTCGGAGCCTGAGTTGGGTTCGCTCATGCCGATGCAGAAAAACGCTTGTCCGGCACAGATGCGCGGCAGGTAAAAATCTTTCTGTGCGTTGCTGCCGAACTTCAGGATCAACGGCCCGCTCTGGCGGTCAGCGATCCAGTGCGCCGCCACCGGGGCACCGGCCGACAGCAACTCTTCGACCAACACAAAGCGGCTGAAGGCATCGAGCCCGGCGCCACCGTAGGATTCGGGCAAGGTCAGACCGACCCAGCCACGCTGTGCCAGTTTGCGACTGAAGGCGGCGTCGAAACCGGTCCAGCTGCGTGCCCGCACATCGCCCGCAACCATTGGCAGGTGCTCGGCCAGAAAGCTTTTGACTTCGGCCCGAAAGACCTGCGCGTGGTCGGGCAACGCGGTCAAGCGGAAGGCGTCGAGCAGGCTGCTCACTGGGCACCCCCGTTGACTTTGCCGTACAGCGTCACCACGCACGCCCCACCCAGACCGAGGTTATGCGCCATGGCCAGGCGTGCGCCCTCGACCTGTCGCTGATCGGCGTTGCCGCGCAATTGCTGGGTCAACTCGTAGCACTGCGCCAGACCGGTGGCGCCCAGTGGGTGGCCCTTGGAAAGCAGGCCACCGGATGGGTTGACGACAATTTGTCCGCCGTAGGTGTTGTCGCCGTCCATGACGAATTTTTCCGCGCCGCCTTCGGGGCAAAACCCCAGCGACTCGTAGCAGATCACTTCGTTCTGGGCGAAGCAGTCGTGCAGCTCGCAGACATCGATGTCTTGTGGTCCGACGCCCGCCTTTTCGTACACCTGGCCGACGGCGGCATGGGTCATGTGCGTGCCGACCCAATCGAGCATTGACGGTTTTTCGAAGTTGAAGGATTGCGGCGTGTCCGTGGTCATCGCCTGGGCGACGATTTCCACGTCACGACGCAAGCCATGCTTTTTCGCGAAACGTTCGGAGACCAGAATCGCCGCCGCGCCACCGCAGGTCGGCGGACATGCCATCAGACGGGTCATGACGCCTGGCAGGATTACCGGGTCGTTCATCACGTCTTCGACACTCAGCACCTTGCGAAACAAAGCGAGCGGGTTGTTGGCGGCATGACGGCTGGCCTTGGCGCGTACCGCGGCGAAGGTTTCCATCTTGCAGCCGTATTTGTCCATGTACTCGCGCCCGGCACCGCCAAAGGTACGGATGGCCTGCGGCATGCCCTCCATATCGGCGGTCAGGCCACGCAGAATCGGCAGGAAACGCTCGCGGGTCGGCGGGCGGTCGTCCCAATGGGATTTCAAAGCGCCGGCTTGCATTTGTTCGAAGCCGACCGCCAGCACGCAATCGGCAGAACCGGATTCAATGGCCTTGCGCGCCAGGAACAGCGCAGTGGAGCCGGTCGAGCAATTGTTGTTGACGTTGACCACCGGAATCCCGGTCATGCCGATTTCGTACAGCACGGTCTGACCGCAGGTGGAGTCGCCATAGACGTAACCGGCGTAAGCCTCCTGGATCAGGCTGTAATCGATCGCCGCATCGGCCAGGGCGAGACGTATCGCTTCGGCCCCCATCTGCACGTAGGTCGGGCTGTCGCTGGGCTTGCGGAACGGGATCATGCCGACGCCGGCAACCAGTACTTTTTCGCTCATGGTGTCACCTGGAAGAATGAGGGGGAAAGGATCACAACTGGCGCGCGATGAGTTCGCGCAGCACTTCGCTGGTGCCACCGAAAACCCGGGTCACGCGCATGTCGACGAAGGCGCGGGCGATCGGGTACTCCATCATGTAGCCGTAACCTCCATGCAACTGGACCATGTCGTCGATGCACTTCCACAGGGTTTCAGTGGCCAGGAGCTTGGCGATGGCCGACTCCTGGACCGTGAGGCGACGACGCATGTGTTCGCCGATGTAGTGATCGATGGTCAGGCGCACGGCCGTGGCCTGGGCCTTGATGTCGGCGAGCTTGAATTTGGTGTTCTGGAAGTCCCAGACGGTCTGGTTGAACGCCTTGCGATCCTTCACGTACTCGACGGTCTGTTCCAGCAGGCGTTCGAGTTTGGCGGCGCTGTACAACGCGATCACCAGGCGCTCCTGCGGCAGCTCTTCCATCAGGTGCATGAAGCCTTTGTTTTCTTCACCGAGCAGGTTGCCCACCGGCACGCGCACGTTGTCGAAGAACAGCTCGGCGGTGTCGGCGGCATGCTGGCCGACCTTTTCCAGCTTGCGCCCACGACGGAAACCTTCGCGGTCGCACTCGACCATGATCAGGCTGCAGCCCTTGGCGCCGGCACTCGGATCGGTCTTGCAGACGACCACCACCATGTCGCAGGTCAGGCCGTTGCTGATGAAGGTCTTGCTGCCATTGATTACCCATTCGTCGCCGTCACGCACGGCGGTGGTGCGGATCGCCTTGAGGTCCGAACCGGTGCCCGGTTCAGTCATCGCCACGGCCAGAACGGTTTCGCCGGTGCAGATTTTCGGCAGCCATTTGTGTTTCTGCTCTTCGGTGCCCAGACGCACGATATAGGGCGCGACGATGTCCGAATGCACACCCAGGCTCCAGCCCGAAACCCCGGCGCGGTACAGCTCTTCGATCAACACCGCAGAGTGACCGAAGTCACCGCCGCCACCGCCGTATTCGGTCGGCACGGTGAGGCACAGCAGATTGTGGCGGCCAGCCTTGAGCCAGGTTTCCCGGTCAACCTGCCCGGCCTCGTCCCACTGAGCCTGTTTGGGCAGGCATTCACGTTCGAAAAAACGCCGCGCAGTTTCACGCAGCATTTCGTGGTCTTCACGGTAGACGGTACGGTTGATATGCATCGGGCTCTCCAGTGGGTTGCCAGGCAAGGCTTGCGCCTGGTTCGTGAGTCCACTGTATTGACGCGGGCGGGTGGTGCAGCCACCCGGATCGGGTAGCGATTGCGCGATGACTGGAGAAGCGAAATTCACGCAACAACGCAATACCCTGTGGGAGCCAGCTCGCTCCCACAGGGGTTCAGGGTGTGGTTATTTGCGCAGTTCTCGCTTGAGCACTTTGCCCGCAGCCGACAGCGGCAGTTCGGCGCGGAATTCGACGGTTTTCGGGCATTTGTAGGGCGCGATGAACTCGCGGCAGTATCGGCGCAATTGTTCTTCGTCGACCTGCGCATCAGGCTTGCGCACCACGACCGCGTGCACCGCCTCACCCCATTGTTCATGGGGAATGCCGATCACCGCGCACAGCGCCACGGCCGGGTGCCGGGCCAGGACGTTTTCGACTTCCGCCGAGTAAACATTTTCGCCGCCGCTGACGATCATGTCCTTGAGGCGGTCGACTATGAACAGGTAGCCCTGTTCGTCCATGTATGCGGCGTCACCGGTGTACAACCATCCGTCACGCAATGCCTTGGCGGTTTCTTCGGGTCTGTTCCAATAGCCCTGCATGATGTTCGGCCCACGCACGATGATCTCGCCGACCGTGCCACGCGCAACCTCCCGGCCTTGCGGATCGACGATCTTCACATAGACCCCCAACCCGCCACGCCCGACCGAGCGCGACAAACCACGCTTGCGCGCGTCCGGCGTGTGGTTCCAGGGCAGATTGCTCGACACCACCGGGCACGCTTCAGTCAGCCCGTAGGAATGGGAAAGTTCGATATCCGGAAGCCTGGCCAACACGTGCTCGACCATTTCACCGGCGCTGGGAGACGCGCCGTAGGTCAGTCGCCTCAAGCTGCTGAGGTCACGCCGAGCAAAGTCTGGATGGGCCAGCAGCGCGAGAATCATGGTCGGCACCAGTAGCGTTTCGGTGATCTGTTCACGCTCGATCACCTGCAGCACTTCACCCGCGTCGAAACTCGCCACCAGCACATGGCTTTCACCGGCCAGCAACTGAATCAGCGCCCGCGCCATGCCGGCGACATGGAACAGCGGCGCCACATGCAACAGTCGACCGTCACGGATTGGCGGCATGTCAACCATGCGCGGCATGCATGCCGACCACAGGTTCAGGTGCGATTGCATGACGCCCTTGGGAAACCCGGTGGTACCGCCGGTGTACATGATGCAGGCAAGGTCTTCACCCCCGCGTCCGGCATCTTCGACCGGTGCCGCCTGTGCCAGCAGTTGCTCGAAACCGAGCATGCCCACCGGCACCTGGCCCTCCCCGGCGTAGATGAAGCGCGGCGCGTGGCGGGCGCTCTTGCGGATGTTCTCGGCCAACGCGGCGAAGTGCTCATCGACGATCAGAATCCCGGTCGCACAATCGTCCAGCGAAAAGACGATCTCCGGCACACTCCAGCGCGTGTTGATCGGGTTGAGCACGCCACCGCCCCACCAGACGCCCATGATGTACTCCAGATAACGGTCGCTGTTGAGTGCCAGCATGCCAACCCGGTCACCCGCTTGCATTCCCAGCTGTTGCAAGGCGCCCGCCAGGCGAGCCACGCGCTCACCAAACTGGCGGTAGGTCTGACGCCGATCACCGAATACCGTCGCAAGCTGATGCGGATTTTGCTGCAGGGTGCGTTGCAGGCATTGGGTCATGTACATGGTGTCTGGCCTTTCCAGGTGGTGAAGACGCCATTGGCACGCAGGACCAGACGCTCGCCGACCTTCAACAGGCAGCAGGCGCTTAAAAACGTGCCGCTGCTCTTGAGCACTTGCACATGCGCCTCGAGCCAGTCGCCTTCGCGCACCGGGCCGAGGTAATCGACATTCAGATTGACCGTCACCGCCACCGACTGCGACACCGAATGGCGCCGCAAAATCACGCCGAACGCGCTGTCAGCGACGGTGGCGAGGAAGCCGCCGTGGGCGATGCGCACGTAATTGAGGTGCTGCGGTTCCAGGCGCACCGCCAGGATCGGCAGCACTTCATGCAAATAAAATTCGCCACAGCTGCGCAGGAACCCCGAGCGTTGTTCCAGCGCGGTGAAGCCCTCGGGGATCGTCGCCATCAGCTCACCCCTCGATCCTTGCCAGCCCAAAACGGCTCACGCAGATCGCGCTTGAGCACTTTGCCGGCACCGGACAGCGGCAACGCGGCGCGGAACTCAACCGATTTCGGCGTCTTGTAGCCGGCGATCTGCCGTCGGCAATGTTCGATAATCTCTGTGCCAGGCACTTCGTGATCGGGCTTGAGCACGATCACTGCGTGCACCGCTTCGCCCCATTGCGCGCAAGGAATGCCGATCACTGCACAGGCGGCGACGGCCGGATGACTGGAAATCGCGCTCTCGACTTCACCGGAGTAAACGTTCTCGCCACCGCTGACGATCATGTCCTTGAAGCGGTCGACGATGTAGATGTAACCGTCGTCGTCCATGTAGGCGCCGTCGCCGGTGTGCATCCAGCCGCCACGCAAAGCCTTGGCGGTTTCCTCGGGTTTGTTCCAGTAACCGAGCATGATGTTCGGGCCACGCACCAACACTTCGCCCACCGTACCGCGCGGCACTTCGTTGTCATGCTCGTCGACGATGCGCACGGTCACGCCCAGCCCGGGGCGCCCCGCCGAACGCAGTCGGCCATTGGCGATACCTTCGGGGCCGTGATTTTCCGGACCGTTCGCTGAAATCGGCGGTGCGGCTTCGGTCATGCCGTAACCCTGGGTGAACTCGACATTCGGCAAGGCCTTGAGGGCCAGTTCCAGCAACGGCACGGCTATCGGCGACGCACCGTAGGTCAGGCTGCGCAGGCAACTGAGGTCATGGCGAGAGAATTGCGGGTGCATGATCAAGGCCTGGATCATGGTCGGCACGATCAGAATGTCAGTGATGCGCTCGCGCTCGATGGTTTGCATCACGTTCAGCGGGTCGAAGGCGGGGACGAAAATGCTCGGCAACCCCAGCAACGAGATCAGGATCACCCGCGACAGCGCTGCAAGGTGGAACATCGGCGCGATGTGCAGGGTCAGTGCATCGGCCGGCACCGGAACATCGGCGGCACGCGCGACGGCGGCGGTCCACAGGTTCATGTGTGACTGCATCACGCCCTTTGGCAGGCCGGTGGTGCCGCCGGTGTACATGATGCTCGCCAGGTCGTCGCCGCCACGAAAGGCATCGTCCACCGGCTCGGCATCGGCAATCAGCTGCTCGTAGGACAACATGCCGTCAGGCGTTGAGCCTTCGCCGATATGGATCAGCAGTGGCCGCACTCTGGCGCTGCCGGCAATGCTTTGGGCCATCGCCAGGAATGTGTCGTCGATCATCAGGATCCGCGTGTCGCAGTCGTCCAGCGAATAGACGATTTCCGCCACGCTCCAGCGAATGTTGACCGGGTTGACCACGCCACCGCCCCACCAGGTGGCCAGGTAATACTCGAGAAAGCGGTCTGAGTTCAGACCGAGCAGGCCCACACGGTCGCCGGTGTGCATGCCCAGTTGCTGCAAGGCCCCAGCCAGGCGAGCGACGCGCTCGGCCAACTGTGCGTAGGTGTGGCGCCGGTCACGAAAGACCGTGGCGAGGGCATGAGGGCGTTGCTGCAAGACACGGTGCAGTCCTTGGGTCAGATACATGGTCGTTTCCTGTGAATTATTGTTGTCAGGCCGGGACGAATGCGAGGGTGAAGAACGCCGTCAGGCGCCGGTGTATTTGGGGGCGCGCTGTTCGTTGCTGGCCGCACGCCCTTCGGCGTGGTCCTTGCTATCGCGCAATAGCCCCCAATGAAGATGAGCCAGGGTGACGAAGTCGCGGGGGGATAAATGCGCGGTCTGCAGCGCCAGACGCTTGATCGACTGCACCGCCAGCGGACCGTTGGCAGCGATTGATTCGGCCAGGGTCAAGGCCGCCGACAGCAGTTGCTCCCGGGGCAGCAGGTCGACGATCAGGCCGATGCGCAAGGCTTCCTGCGCGCTGATCGGCTCGCCGGTCAGGGCCATTTTCATCGCGTGGGCGGCGGGTACCGCCCGCAGCAGGTACTGCACACCACCCGCGGCCGGAATGCTCGCATCGCGCACTTCGGGCAAACCGAAGGTGGCGCCGTGAGCAGCAAGACGCAGATCACATTGCAATGCCAGTTCAAGACCGCCCCCCAGGCAAGCACCATTGACCGCCGCAATCAGTGGCTTCCAGACCTCAAGATCAGTGAGATCGAACAAACGTGTGTAACCACCCTCTTCGGCTTCGGTCTCGCGGCTCTTCATGGCGCTGGCGATGTGACCGACTGTCGACAGCGACGATTCCTTCTGGCTCGCACCGCAGCAAAACGCGCGATCTCCGGCACCGGTGAGCACGATGACCCGCACCTGCTCATCATCCTGGCAAGCCACCAGTGTCTTGCGCAGGTGCATCAGCTCGCTGACGGTCAGTGCGTTGTTCGACGGTTGCGCATCGAGCGTGATCAGCGCCACGTGATCGATGATCTTGAACTGAATGGCCATGGACTAACCTCTTCGTTGTTTTTATGGGTGGGAGGTCAGGCCTTGAAGCCCAGGCCAAGCGCATGCAGACGCTCGATGGCGAGGTTGTCGAAACCCCAGTCACGCAGCGCATCGTGCCCGTGTTCGCCGCGTTGCGGCGCCGTTCGTGGCGGGGCCGAGGGCGTGCCGAGAAAACGCGGGGCCGGCACTGGCTGGACCACGCCGTCAACCTCAATGAAGCTGCCACGGGCCACGCTGTGCGGGTGTTCGGCGGCTTCGGCCAGGCCCAGCACCGGCACCACGCAGGCGTCGCTGCGGGCAAACGCTTCGGCCCAATCTGCCCGGGTACGGCTGAGGAAAGCTGCGGTAAACGCCTCACGCAAGCGCGGCCAACCGGCGCGATCGTGCTGCCCCGGCAGATCGGCGTTTGCCAGCCCGAGAATCTCCAGCATGTCGGCGTAGAAGCGCGCCTCGATCGGCCCGATCGACATGTGCTGGCCGTCGAGGGTTTGGTAGGTGTCGTACCAGGGCGCACCGCCATCGAGCAGGTTGCTGCCACGCTGCTCGGTCCAGTGACCGCCGGCCAACAGGCCCCAGATCACCGAGCCCAACTGCGCCGCGCCTTCGGTCATGGCGGCATCGACCACCTGTCCCGCCCCGCCACGCTGCACGTTAACCAGCGCCGCCAGCACGCCCATGGCCAGCAGCATGCCGCCACCGCCGTAATCGCCGACCAGGTTCAAGGGCGGCACTGGTCGACCACCGGCCGGACCAATGGTGGACAGCACGCCCGACAACGCGATGTAGTTCAGGTCGTGGCCGGCGCGGTCGGCCATCGGCCCGGTCTGGCCCCAACCGGTCATGCGTGCGTAAACCAACTGCGGGTTACGCGCCAACACCACCTCCGGGCCCAGGCCCAGGCGCTCCATGGTGCCGGGACGGAAACCTTCGATCAGCACGTCGGCGCGCTCGATCAGCTCCAGCGCGGCGGCGACACTTTCCGGGCGTTTCAGATCCAGAGTGACCGAGCGGCGGTTGCGGCCGGTGATGTCAGCGCGCTTGCCTTCAAATTTCGGCCCCAGGTCGCTGGCCTTGACCGGACGGTCGATACGCACCACGTCGGCGCCCATGTCCGCCAGTAGCATGGTGCCGAAAGGCGCCGGGCCGATGGCCTCAAATTCAACTACTCGAATGCCGCTCAGTACGCCCATTGCCGCCGCTCCTTGTTCTGACGGAGCGCCAGTCAGCACCCCTATTTTGTGCCATCCAGTAAATCAATCCGTTATCCGGGGACCACCACCCGCATCGGGTGGCGAATGCCAAACACAGGGTCATGACTGCCCGGTGGTGCGTTACACTCCTGTGGATTCAATGCAATCCCATAACAAAAAAAGATTCGGACAGCCCCATGGACAAACCCCGCAAGTCCAATGCCCTGGACACGCCCGCCCGCCTGGTCTTGAATCCGACTCAGTCGCCGATCGTCAGCACCAAACTGATTCCGCCGCGCAGTGCCGGACGCCTGATTTCCCGCGAGCGCCTGCAAGATCAGATGCTCAAGGCCCGCCGCCAGCGCTGCATCGTGCTCAAGGGGCCGGCAGGCTGCGGCAAGACCTCGACGTTGATTGCCTGGCGTCAGGCGCTGCTGCCGCTGGGCTTCGATGTGGCCTGGTTGACCCTGTCGGCCGACGACAACGAATTGACCCGTTTCCTCGACTATTTGCTGGCCAGCCTCGGACAGGTTGACCCTGTGCTTGTTCACGAGGCCACCCAGCTGGAAGGTCGCGGGATCGACAGCGAAGCGGTGGAACGTACGGTCATCACCGTGGTGCGCAGCATTGCCAGCCGTTCGCGGGAATTGGTGCTGGTGCTCGATGACCTGCACCATTTGACCGATGTCGGCATTCACCAGGCCTTGCAATGGCTGATCGACTACGCCCCGGCCAATCTGCATCTGGCCCTGGTATCGCGCAGTGCCGTGCCTTTGTCGCTGGCGCGGTTGCGCAGCCAGGAACTGGTGCTGGACCTGAACCTGCGGGATTTGCGCTTCACGGCCACCGAATCGGAACAGTTTCTCAAGGCACAACTGGGCGATATCAGCGCCCAGGAGGCCAAGCGCATGCATGAGCTGACCGACGGTTGGGTGGCCGGGCTGCAACTGCTCGCGGTCAGTCGCAAGAAAAACCGCTCGCTCGTCACGTCCATCGACCAGACACAAATGCGCGACGACCAGGCGTTCGCGAAGTTCTTTGAAGTCGAGGTGTTGTCCCACCTGTCGCCGACCGATCTCGACTTGATGTTGCTGATGGCGGTCTGCAACCGCTTTTGCGCCTCATTGTGCGCCGCCCTCAGCGGCAACCCGGAAGCGGTGCGCGAGGCCAACGCCTTGCTGGCGCGACTGGAACGGGACAACCTGTTCCTGATTCCGGTAGACAGTGCCGCGCCGGAAACCTGGTATCGCCTGCACCCGCTGCTGCGCGAAACCCTGCTCAAGTATTTCGATTCGCGCAGCCCGGCCGAACAACAGGCGGTGCACGCCCGCGCATGGGCCTGGTTTCGTGATCACCAGCATCTGGATGAGGCGGTGCACCATGCGGTGATGGCCGGCGCCCCGGATGCCGCCGCCGACCTGGTGCAGCAACATGCTGAAGCGCTGTATGCCCATGGCGACCTGCGGATGTTGATCGAACTGGTTCGCCTGCTGCCTGTCGAGCAAGTGCAGGCGCGGGTGAAACTGCGCATTCTCAAGGCGCGGATGCAACTCTATGCCAGGGATTTCGTGGCCTGCGCCAATAGCCTTGATCAGTTGTTCCTCGACGTACCCGAAGCTGACGTCCACGATCGATTCATGATCGCGATCCTGCGGGCCTCACTGGCGCTGCAACGGGATGACACCGATGCGGCGATGACCGTCCTGCCGCAATTGCTCGATCCGCCACCAGGCAGCAACAGTGTCGCCCTTGGCTCATGCGCCAACATCCTTTCCTGGCTCTACATGCACCGGGGTGAATACGAGAAGGCGCGTCAGGTGCAACTCGAGCGCCCCCTGCTGCTGATCAATGGCGAACCGCTGCTGGGCACCACCGCCGGCAGCCTTCAGGGCCGCTGCATGATTGGCTTGAGCCATGCCCTCGAAGGCCAGATGAAGCAGGCCGAGCGGGTGTATCGGGATGTGATGCATGAGGCCGCACACTGTGGCAAGGCCGGCGCCGATGCGACTTACCTCTCCGCCGCGTTGCTGGGTGAGGTGCTGTACGAAACCAATGACGTCGATGCTGCCTTCAAGCTCTTGTCGGGATGGGTCGATATTCTCGAGCGGATTTCCATTCCGGATTCGGTGTTGCGTGTGTTGCAGGTGCTGTGGAACGTGCAATGGCTGGCGGGCAATCATCAGGAAGCCCTGGCCTATGTCGAACGGCTCGATGAGTACGCCATCAAACTCGGTCTGGAACGCCTGCAAGCCTACTGCCTGACCTGGCAGGTGCGATGGCTGATGATTCTCGGAGAGCACTCGCAGGCCCGGACCAAACTGGCGCGCCTTGAAGCCATCGATGCGCGCCACCCGGATGCCGGGCACAGTGCACTCAAGGAAATCCACATCCTGGCCGAGAATGCGCGGGCGCGCTGGCAAATTCAGCAGGGCGACCTGGACGGTGCGTTGAAACGCATCGAGCAACTGATCGAAACCTGTGAACGGCACCGCCGTCAGTTGGGCACCGTTCGCCTGTTGGTGTTGAGCGCAGTGATCGAGTCTCAGCGCGGCAATACCGATGCCGCCCGTGATCACGTCATGGAAGCACTGCGCCGCGGTCAACGCTTCGGCCTGTTGCGCAGCTTGCTCGACGCCCACCCCGATGCGTTGATGCTGATCTCGGACATCGCCAGCAAAGAAACCCTGGACCCACTGCTTGCCTTTTACGTCGAGCGCCTGCAGGCGGCGCAGGTCACTGCGCCCGCCGTGCCAGGCGACAAACCCTCCCCGCCCCCGACAAACAAGCCTCTCACCAGCGGCATGGAGCCCCTGAGCGAACGGGAAATCGAAGTGGTGCGCTTGCTCGCCCAGGCCCTGCCCAACAAAAAAATCGCCCGTGCTCTGGGGCTGTCTCCGGAAACCGTGAAATGGCACCTGAGCCATATCTACAGCAAACTCGGGGTCAACAGCCGCGACGAAGCGGTGGCGCGGGTGCGGGATCTCGAATCCCAGGAAAATGCCGCAAGCCGACACTGAATCCTGCAGGAGCGAGCCGGCTCCGGGCGGCGTTCCGACGATGGGCGTGAACGATGACCCGCCATGCCTGAATGATCGCGATGTCCGGGCGTTATTCGCGAGCTGGCTCGCTCCTACAGGGGCTTGGGCTGCTTTCTGATTTTCCTCCCGCCACCCACCTCGGGTGGCGTTCCGGCCAGCCCCCGACCCTATCGTAACCCTCAGTTCAAAGGCGCAGCTCGCGCCTTGCATCAGCGCCCGGCCCAGGCCGGGCCCGTGATCATTGAGGAGTCTTGCGTGCATATCGCCCGAACCGTTTTCCGCGACGACCATGAGATGTTTCGCACCACCGTGCGGCGTTTTTTCGAGCGCGAATGCCTGCCGCGCCAGGCAGCCTGGGACAAGGCCGGTCAGGTCGACCGGGAAACCTGGCTCAAGGCCGGGCGCGAAGGCTTGCTGGGCATCACCCTGCCCCCCGAGTACGGTGGAGGCGGCGGGGATTTCGGCCACTGTGCAGTGTTCAACGAAGAGTTCGCCCGGGCTGGCGTGAGCGGTGCTTACTTCAGCATGCACTCCGACGTCATTGCTCCTTATATCAATCGTTGCGGCAACGAAGAACAGAAACAGAAATGGCTGCCTGGCATTTGCTCCGGCGAGACCATCCTGGCGATCGCCATGACCGAGCCCGGCACCGGCAGCGACCTCAAGGCTGTGCGTACCACCGCCGTGCGCGACGGTGACGAATACGTAATCAATGGCAGCAAGACCTTTATCAGCAATGGCCTGACCGCCGATCTGGTGATTGTCGTGTGCAAGACCGATCCGGCCGCAGGCGCCAAGGGCATCAGCCTGATCGCCGTGGAAGCCAGCCGTACCGGCTTCAAGCGCGGGCGCAAGCTGGAGAAGGTCGGCCAGGCTGCAGCCGATACCGCCGAGCTGTTCTTCGACAATGTCCGCGTGCCAGTGGGCAATCGCCTTGGTGAAGAAGGCCTGGGCTTCACCTATCTGATGGGTGAACTGCCGCAGGAGCGGTTCTCCATCGCCGTGTCCGCTGCCGCCAAGCTCGAGCGCCTGCTGGAGCAAACGCTCGAGTACGTGAAGGACCGCAAAGCGTTCAACCAGACCGTATGGGACTTCCAGAACAGCAAATTCAAACTCGCCGACATCAAAGCCCAGGCCACCGCCATGCGCGTGATGGTCGACTACTACCTGGGCGAGCACATGCGCCGGCGCCTGACCCTCGAAGAAGCGGCGATCGCCAAGCTCTACACCACCGAAACCCTGTGGAAATGCATCGACGACATGGTCCAGCTGCATGGCGGCTACGGCTACATGATGGAGTACCCGATCGCCCGAGCGTTCGTCGACTGCCGCGTCAATCGCATCTACGGCGGAACCAGCGAAGTCATGCGCGAACTGATTGCGCGCAAGCTCTGATCCTCAAAAACAAAAAAAGGAAATACACGATGAGCCATAAGGTATTCGTTGCTGGCGTCGGCATGATCCAGTTCAAGAAACCGGGGACCAACGAGCCCTACGACGTCATGGGTGAACAGGCGATCCGCCAGGCCCTGGCTGACTCGGGCGTGGACTTCGCTGACATCCAGCAGGCCTACGCCGGCTACGTCTACGGCGACTCAACCTGCGGTCAGAAAGCCTTGTACCGCGTGGGCATGACCGGCATCCCGCTGATTAACGTCAACAACAACTGCGCCACCGGTTCCAGCGCCCTGTTCCTCGCCCGTCAGGCCGTGGCCAGCGGCGCCGTGGACTGCGCCCTGGCGTTTGGTTTCGAACACATGAACCCGGGCGCGTTGAAATCTGCCTGGCCCGATCGCGCACCGGCCACTGAGCGTGCCTTGGTGTTGGCCAACGAACTGATCGGCATGCCTGACCTGCCCAATGCCATCCGCCAGTTCGGCGGCGCCGGCTACGCGCACATGCAAAAGTACGGCACCCGACTGGAAACCTTCGCCAAGATCCGCGCCAAGGCCAGCCGTCATGCGGCCAATAACCCGCTGGCGGTGTTCCGCAACGTGGTGAGCGCCGAAGAAGTCATGGCCGCGCCGATGCTGTGGGAAGGCGTGATGACCCGCCTGATGGCCTGCCCGCCGACCTGTGGCGCTGCTGCCGCCATCGTGGTGTCCGAGGCCTTCGCGAAAAAACACGGCCTGCGCACCGACGTGTTGATGGCCGGCCAGGCCCTGACCACTGACCTGCCGAGCACCTACGACACCAAGGACATGATCCGCGTGGTCGGTTTCGACATGACGCGCATGGCTGCCGACATCGCCTACAACCAGGCCGGTATTGGCCCGCAAGACATCGACGTGATCGAGTTGCACGACTGCTTCGCGCAGAACGAATTGCTGACCTACGAAGGCCTGGGCCTGTGTGCCGAAGGCGCAGGCGAGCAATTGGTCAACGACGGCGACAACACCTACGGCGGCAAATAGGTCACCAACCCGTCCGGTGGCTTGCTCTCCAAAGGACATCCGCTGGGCGCCACCGGCCTGGCCCAGTGCTACGAACTGACCCATCAACTGCGCGGTACCGCCGAGCAACGTCAGGTGCAGAACGCGCGAATTGCGGTGCAGCACAACCTCGGCCTGGGCGGCGCCTGCGTGGTGACCGTGTACCAGAAGAACTGACACGGCCGGCAATCCAGGGAGACATTTCGATGATCGACAAGAAACACATCGGCAGACAACTGCCCACCTTCCTCGTCAACGCCGAAGCAGGTCAATTGCGCTTCTTCGCCAAGGCCACCGGGGAAACCAACCCGATCTACTTCGACGAGCAAGCTGCACGTGATGCCGGCCACCCCAACCTGCCACTGCCGCCGACCTTTCTGTTCTCGCTGGAGTTCCAGATTCCGTCGAACGCCTGGCGTGACGAACTGGGCATCGTCACCGCGCGCATCCTGCACGGTGAAGAATCCTTCCGCTACCACCGTATGGCCTACGCCGGCGACACGTTGCGCTTCGATGTGCGCATCGCCGACATCTACGACAAGAAAGGCGGTGCCCTGGAATTCGTGGTGCGCGAAACCCGAGTCACCAATCAGCACGGTGAGCACGTCGCGGATCTGCGCAGCGTGCTCGTGCAGCGCAACAGCTGAAGCGGAGAACACTGATGAACGCCATAAGCCTGGAAAAAATCAACATCGGCGACACCCTGCCGCCACTGGCCCTG
Organism: Pseudomonas sp. Sample_24; assembly: GCF_004307605.1. Classification (NCBI taxonomy): domain Bacteria; kingdom Pseudomonadati; phylum Pseudomonadota; class Gammaproteobacteria; order Pseudomonadales; family Pseudomonadaceae; genus Pseudomonas; species Pseudomonas sp. Sample_24. Next base: position 11,790 of record NZ_RCNW01000159.1, on the reverse strand, counting down.
CCACCGATCAACCGCACCACCCTGGCTCTGTTTGCCGGTGCGTCGGGTGATCACAACGCCATTCACATCGACACCGATTACGCGCGCCGGGCGGGCATGCCCGATGTGTTCGCCCACGGCATGTTGTCGATGGCCTACCTCGGTCGCCTGCTGACCCAATGGGTCGACCAGCGCCAGTTGCGCGAGTTCGGCGTGCGCTTCCTCGGCATCACCCACCTGAGTCACCAGATCACCTGCAGCGGCACTGTCGTCGACCGCTTCGAGGTCGAGGGCGAGCAACGGATCAAGGTCGAAGTGCGCACCACCAATCAATACGGCGAGACCAAGATCGTTGGCGACGCCGTGATCGCTCTCTAAACAAAACCGATAACTGAGGAGCAACACCCCATGGCAAAACTCGAAGGCAAAGTTGCACTGGTCACCGGCTCCGGTCGTGGCATCGGCCAGCAAATCGCCCTGAAACTGGCGAGCGAAGGCGCGCGCATCGTGATCAACGACCTGGACGCCGATCCGGCCCACGAGACCGCTGAAATAATCCGCAAACTGGGTGGCGAAGCTGCCGTGTGCCACGGCAACGTCAGCGCCCCGGACTTCGGCGACCGCTACGTCAAGACCGCAATGGACAACTTCGGCGCCATCGACATCATCGTCAACAACGCCGGCTACACCTGGGACGACGTGATCCAGAAGATGACGGACGAGCAGTGGTACGCGATCCTCGATTGCCACATGACCGCGCCGTTCCGCATCCTGCGTGCCGCCTACCCGATCATCAAGGCGCAAGCCCAGGCCGATGCGGCAGCCGAGCGTGAAGTGTTCCGCAAAGTGGTGAACATCTCCTCGGTTTCGGCCCTCAAAGGCAACGCCGGGCAGATGAACTACTCCTCGGCCAAGGCCGGTGTCCTCGGCATGACCCGAGCGCTGGCGCGTGAATGGGGCCGTTTCAAAGTCAACGTCAATGCCGTGGCATTCGGTTTCATCGAAACCCGCATGACCAGCGCCGATGCCCATGCCGGTGCGACTGTGAGCATCGAAGGTCGTGACATTCGTGTCGGCATCAGCCCGGAGGCGGCCAAGTCGTTCAGTCAGCGCAACCCATTGGGTCGCCCGGGCACCGTGAAAGAGGCAGCCGACGCCGTGTACCTGTTCTGCTCGCCGGAGTCGAACTACATCACCGCGCAAACCATCGCTGTGGCCGGCGATCTGCAATAACCGTAACTGCACTTGTAGGAGCGAGCCTGCTCGCGATGGTCGTCAACGATAACGCTGGCTGCCTGGCACCCCGCGGTGTCGCGGACATTTTCGCGAGCGGGCGCGCTCCTACAGGGACGCAGAAACGCAGGATCACACCATGAACATGACTGAAAGCAATATCCGCCTGGCCGCCATCAAACTGATCTCGCGCAATGGCTACGGTTCGATGAGTCTGCGTCAGCTTGCCAGCGAAGCAGGCATCAATGCCTCCACGCTGTACCTCTACTACAAAGGCAAAAACGAACTGCTGCTGGAGCTGATCCTCGAGTATTTCCAGGGAGTGTCCCGGGAGTGGGCGCGGCGTCGGCCGAAAAAGGCAGCGAGCGCCGATGTGAAATTGCTCGCCTTCATCGCCTGCCACGTACGCTATCATCTGGAACATCAGGACGAGGCGATGCTCGGCAATCTGGAGTTGCGCAGTCTCCCCGAAGAGGATCTGGAGCAGGTCCGCCAAGCCCGGCGCCAGTATTTGAAAGCCTTGCAGGAACTACTCGAACAAGGGGTCAAGGAAGGTTCACTGAGCTGCGCCGAACCCAAGTTGATGGCGCGCACCCTGTTCAACATGCTGACCCATGCTTGCGTCTGGTACCGCACCGATGGCCGCTGGGACATCGATGCCGTCATCCGCCATTACTCGGTACTGGTAATGAAAATGCTCGGCGCCGCAACCATCCCGTCGCCTCGGGCGCCTGTGCCGCAAGCCATGATCACCCGCCGTGCCATGCCTGTGGAGGTGCGTCCATGAGCGATCTGATGCAGCCCTTTTCCATGACCGGCAAGACGGTGCTGGTGGCCGACGCCACCACTCGACTGGGCGCGCATTTCGCCCGGCTGATCAGCCGTGCCGGAGCGCGTGTGGCCCTCGGTGGGCAACACCCGGCGCAGTTGGAGCAACTGGCAGCGGATTTGCGCTGGGAAGGGGGCGAAGTCTTGATCATCAGCCTCGACAATGCCCGCCGGCCGAGTATCGAAGCCGCCCTGGACACCGTCCAGCAACGCTTTGGCAGCGTCGATGTGCTGATCAACAACAGCGCCGAGCGCGAACATGTAGCCTTGAACAATCACATCGTCCATTGCACCAGCCTGCACATGATCAGGGCCGAACGCGGAGGCAGCATCGTCAATATCGATCCGCCACCGCAGCCCATCAGCGAGCCTAACCCGTGCCTGCGCCCCAACAGCAGCCTGATCCGCATGAGCCGCGCCATGGCCCAGTCACTCACACCACACCGCATACGCATCAACGTCATAGCCCCTGGCCGAGACAAGGACGCCGGACTTCAGGAGCTCAATGGCCCCATGCTGTTGCTGGCCAGCGGCGCCGGGGCGAGCGTGACCGGTGCCGTGCTGCACATCGATAACCCAAGGCTCTGAGCGCGGTTTTCTTGTGGGAGCAACTGTCTTCCCCATGCCACTCGTCACCGCCTTCGCGAGCAAGCCCGCTCCCACAGTGGTTTGTGATGCACACAGATTTCGTGAGCGACTCACACCCTGTGGGAGCTGGCTTGCCAGCGATGGCGGCCTTGAAGACACCCATGATTTTGCGCCTGAACCCATTCCTCTGTGGGCGGGCTTGCTCGCGAAAGCGCCGGCACATCCAGCATTAGTGGCGACTGATACTCCGCCTTCGCGGGCAAGCCCGCCCCCACAGGGTAATGGGTCTGGCCGGACGTTCAGAGCTGGCTGTCAGGCCGTCATCGCTGGCAAGCCAGCTCCCACAGGAATCGCATTCCGACAGGAGGAATGCGAAATTGCCGCAGCCAGGTCGGCTACCAGGCCCCCTCGGTTGCTGTGGCGGGCCCACGGAGCAGGACCGGAGCGAGGGCATGCCGAGCCTAGGCGAGGCACCGAACGAAAGGGGCAAGGGCGTTTGGTTACTTTGCGCCGGGCGGCGTTCCGCTTTTCAAAGTAACCCGCTGTAAAAGCGGAATCATAAGTCGCCGTTACCGCAGCAACGGATATGTCCACCAGCAAAACATCGCAACCCTGTAGCCGGCCACCTGATACGGGTGGCGCGATCCTTTTGACGACGCTTGAAGATCGGGCCCGGTCGCTGTTTGCGACGCCCGTCAACAAGGAGCCAGTCAGATGACTCGCATAAAAAAGTGGCTGCCGAAACTCGCCCTGCTGGCGACAACGGTCATGGCATTGTCGGCAACCGCCGGGGCTGCCGACAAACCCAACATTCTGGTGATTTTCGGTGATGACATCGGCCAGACCAACATCAGTGCCTATTCCATGGGCGTGGTCGGGTACAAGACGCCGAACATCGACCGCATTGCCCATGAAGGCATGATGTTCACCGACTACTACGCGGAGAACAGCTGCACCGCCGGACGCTCGTCGTTCATTACCGGCCAGTCACCACTGCGCACCGGCCTGACCAAGGTTGGCGTGCCGGGCGCCCCGATCGGTATCCAGAAGCGTGACCTCACCATCGCCCAGGCGCTCAAGTCCCAAGGCTACGCCACCGGGCAGTTCGGCAAGAACCACTTGGGCGACAAAGACGAATTCCTGCCGACCAATCACGGTTTCGACGAGTTCTTCGGCAACCTTTACCACCTCAACGCCGAAGAGGAACCCGAGCGTCCTTATTGGCCCAAGGATGACCCGGACTTCGTCAAATCCAGGACACCCCGTGGTGTGATCCATAGTTTTGCCGACGGCAAGATCGAGGACACCGGTGCCCTCACCTCAAAACCTATGGAAACCATCGACGACGAAACCACCGCCGCAGCACAGGCGTTCATCGAGAAACAAGCGAAGGCCGACAAGCCGTTCTTCGTCTGGATGAACACCACGCGCATGCACCTGTTCACCCACGTGCGCGAGTCGATGAAGGGTCAGAGCGGCATGCCCGGCAACGAATATGCCGACGGCATGCTCGAGCATGACGGGGACGTCGGCAAACTGCTGAAAACCCTCGACGACCTGAAAATCACCGACAACACCATCGTCGTCTACACCACCGACAACGGTCCGAACCAGTTCTCCTGGCCGGACGCGGCAACCACGCCGTTCCGCAACGAGAAGAACTCCAACTGGGAAGGCGCTTACCGTGTGCCGGCGATCATTCGCTGGCCGGGCAAGATCAAGGCCGGCGAAGTGTCCAACGAAATGTTCTCGGGCATGGACTGGTTCCCGACGCTGCTGGCTGCGGCTGGCGAAGCCGATGTAAAAAACAAGCTGCTCAAAGGTTGGGCACCGACTTCCGGCGGTACCAACTTCAAAGTGCACCTCGATGGCTTCAACCAACTGCCCTACCTGACCGGCCAGCAGCCAAAAGGCGAGCGCCGGGAGTTCTACTATTTCAACGACGATGGCGTGCTGGTCTCGATGCGTTACGACAACTGGAAAGTGGTCTTCGCCGAGCAACGCGATCCCGGTGGATTCACGGTCTGGAGCAGCCCGTTCGTGCCGTTGCGCGTGCCGAAACTGTTCAACCTGCGGATGGACCCCTATGAGCGGGCGGACATCGTGTCTGACCAGTATTACGACTGGACCGTGAAGAACTCCTACCTGCTGGCAGCGGGAGTGGCCAAGGCCGCAAGGTTCCTGCAGACCTTCATCGAATACCCGCCCAGCCAGAAACCGGCCAGCTTCAGCATCGACCAGATTCGTGCGGTGGTCGACGCGAAAATCGAAGAGAAAGCCAAAGCACAAGCCAAGCCATGAGCAAAGGCCGCCGTCGACCCGGCGGTCGGCGGCGGCCTTTTGCTGCGGCTATACGTGGGGGACCCACCTCTGCTGGGTGCCCCATGCCTCTGCCTATGAGTAAACGCAGTGCCTTGCCCTGCAACCAGCAAGTTATCTGTCACTAGCCACCACCTCCAGTCGATGATGTGTAGGCAAATCTCCGCTGAATGGCCCTTGTATAGGTATAGGGGTATACCTATGATTCGATCAATACGGATCGAGGGTTATCCAATGGGTCATATCGCAGCCAACAAAGACGATCTTCTCAAGCGCGTCAAACGCATCGCCGGACAAATTCAGGCCGTTGAGCGGGCTCTGGAATCTGATCTCGATTGCGCCAGGACGCTGCACCTTGTCGCCGCCACCCGCGGAGCGATCAACGGGCTGATGGAAGAAATCATTGAAGACCACGCCCGGGAGCACGTCGCTAACCCGGCACTCAGTGAAGAGGCGCGTAACAAGGGCGTCGAAGAGCTTCTTGAAGCGATTCGCCGTTACTCCAAGTGAAGAACGCAGGTACAGGCTCATGAGCAGCACCCACATTAATCACGCGCACGACCACGTGTTCCTTGGCTCAGCGCACGACGAAAATGCCAAGCGCACGCTTTGGGTCGTGGCGCTGACGGTGGTGATGATGGTTGGCGAGATCATCGCTGGCTACATCACAGGTTCGATGGCGTTACTCGCCGATGGCTTTCACATGGCCACCCATGCCGGCGCCTTGGGCATCGCGGCGCTCGCTTACGGATACGCCAGACGTCACGCTACCAGCCAGCGTTACAGCTTCGGCACGGGAAAAGTCGGAGACCTGGGCGGGTTCGCCTCGGCACTGATTCTCGGCATGGTAGCCCTGACCATAGGCGTTGAATCTGTGTTGCGCCTGTTGCAGCCAACGCAAGTTCAGTTCGGCACCGCTACGCTCATTGCAATAGTCGGTTTGATCGTCAACGTCATCAGTGCCCTGCTCCTGGGCCACGGACACAGCCATGACCATGACCATGACCATGACCATGACCATGACCACCACGATGATCATGCCCCTCACGGAAACGACAACAACCTGAAATCGGCCTACCTCCACGTCATCGCCGACGCGCTGACGTCGGTTCTGGCCATTGCTGCGCTGCTCGCGGGCCGGTATCTCGGCTGGGTGTGGCTGGACCCGGTCATGGGCATCGTCGGCGCCATCGTTATTGCGCGTTGGGCATGGACCTTGATGGGTGATACCGCAGGCGTATTGCTGGATCAGACAGATGCGCACGTTGCCGAGGAAATCCGCGAACGGGTTCAAAGCCCGGGGGATGCCACCATCACGGACCTGCACGTGTGGCGAATTGGGCCACAAGCCCACGCGGCCATCGTCAGCGTTCTGGGTAATGCCACTGCGAACGCCGACAGCATTCGTGAAAGACTCAAGCCGGTTCACGAAGTCAGGCATCTGACGGTCGAGTTTCGTCCGGTCTGATTGCACAGCGCCCTTCCATTGTCTCCCAAGGAAACTCCAATGCCCCCAGGCAAACGTGAATTGGCGCGGGTCGAACGCCAATTGATAACCACGCTCACCGACGCGTGCGAAACAGCCAAGGGTGAAATCAAAGGTTTTACCTGGCTCACCCACACCGCCGATTTGAACAAGCTGATTGAAACACTGAGGATCACCTGGGTGTTCGAAACCCAGGCCGATAAAAAACTCGCTGAGGTCAACGCAAAGGCGCGCATCTTCGAGCTGACGGCCATGGCGTTGAACGAGGCAAACATCGACCTGACGCCATCAGACCTCACTGTCCGCTTCGATTCTGAGGAGGAATGTCAACGCACTCATCATGGCGACTGGCAGAAGCGTCTGGCTAAAGGTAATTGACGATGGCAAAAGAAGTCGAAAACCCTTGCATCTCGGTGTGCCAGTTGAGCGGCGAACTGTGTGTGAGTTGTGGAAGAAGCAAGGAGGACATCAGGAAGTGGAAACGCATGAAGCGGCCGGAAAAAATGGCCGCAGTGCAAAGGGCGAAAGTGCGCTTGAAGGGGCTGAAGAAGGCGCACGGATAAGCTCAACCGGAACCCCGCCAATGCGCAGAGGTCACTACCAATGATGGCCTCGCAACCGATCCCGAAACCTCGGGCCGACTTCAATGAAGAGCGAAGCTGCATTTCACACACTTTAGGGTGCGCCGGATAACATTCAGCGCATTCGGTTCCTGCCGGCGGCAGGGGTCGAACGCTGAGTCCATCCAATGCTCCCTTTTCGGAGTACGGAAATGACTCAATCATCGCGATTCATCCTGTCGTTGTTCTTCGCCCTTGCATCTCTGGCATCCGTCAGTCTCTTGAACAATGCAGGAGCAGCCACTGCCGAAGACTTGAACACCGACTCCCGCCAAGCCTTGGAAACGCTCTACAAGGCCAATCCGGTTTCCAAAACCATCTCGCAGCAGGCCAAGGCCGTGCTGGTCTTTCCGAAAATCATCAAGGCCGGGCTGGTGTTCGGCGGCAGCTACGGCGAAGGCGTGCTGATGAAAGGCAACCAGGTCCAGGACTATTACAACTCGGTCAGCGGCTCGTGGGGACTACAGGCAGGCGCCCAATCGTACGGATATGTGGTTTTCCTGATGACCGACAAAGCGGTGAAATACATCGCAGACACAAAGGGTTGGGAGATCGGCGTAGGGCCTACGGTCGTGGTAGTCGATGAAGGGGTTTCAAAGAACCTCTCCAGCTCGACACTCAAGGACGATGCCTACGCGTTCATCTTCGACCAGCAAGGTCTGATGGCCGGGATCAGCATTGAAGGTACGAAGATTTCTCTCATCAAGCGTTGAACTGGCTGTTCTCACGAAGCCGTGCAGATGTGCGGCTTCGTTAGTTCTAAGCCAATAATTCGGCAATCCACCGGGCCTGTCGGGCGACGTCCTCGAACTTATCCTCGGGTACAGCCTGACGCGCGCAGGCGAAACTGGTCAGTGTCTTGTGTTTCAGACGCAGCATTCGTTGCCACTTGCCAAGAAACGCCGGGCTGCGCTGCTGCATTTGCAACGGACCGAAGTACAGCTCCTCGGGGGTATACAGCACCCGCTCGGCGCGTTCGGCGACGATGATTTCGTAGTAGAAGCGGTTTTCTCGCAACACCTCTTCACTGAGGATGCAATAGCCATTGTCCATCAGCCATTGACGCAACGGCTGCTCGCCACCGTTGGGTTGCAGGATCAGCCGTTCCTGACCGCTCAGGCGAGCCTTGCCGGCGTCGAGGATGTCACGGATCGTCTCGCCGCCCATGCCGCAGATGCTCACCGCCGTAATCCCGTCATGCGGCTCGATCGCCGCCAGGCCATCGGCCAGACGCACAGTGATCTGCAGATCCTGACCATTCTCACGTACGGTGCGTTCAGCCGCACGGAACGGCGTCAAGGCCACTTCGCCGGCCACCGCCATCGCGATGACGCCACGACGCAGCAGCGCGACCGGCAGGTAACCGTGATCCGAGCCGATATCGGCCAGGCGCGCACCTACCGGCACCTGCGCTGCCACGCGCTCCAGGCGCGTGGACAATGTCTGTTCGTTCAAAAGCAGCCCTATTCACTTCCAGCGATGCTTCAGGCCGCAACCGGCCGGTTTCCAATACGTCGTTACTCAGCTCTCAGCAGAAACCGATGAGTCCTGGCTGGACTCGGCCGCCAATTTCAACCGGTCGGCCTTACTGATGTACTTAGGCTTTTTCGGTGCCAATTTGGCACTGGCCTTTTTCGCCTTTTCCTTGAACAACTGCTGTAGTTTCTTTTGACGATTCATGTTTTTTACTCGGCGATTCTTGGGCAACTGAGCGTCACTTTAACAAACGTACCGGACGGCAGGGAAACCCAGTGAGCCATTTGCAGGCTCACGTGCGTGTGCCCTCGCCCAAACGGTCGTTAATCGTAGAATGGCTCGACCAGGGTCCGGCTGCCGACAAAAAAGCTGTCCGCCACCAGTCGCAATGGCTGGAGGTCCAGATCACTGCCTTTGTCGCCTATCAACTGTTGGAAGTGTCGATACACCGCCGCGTACTCGCCCTCCTCCGATACCGCCCGGGGCACGCCGTCGATGCTCAACAGCGCGCCACCGTTATCCAGTCGCAGGACGCCTTCGGCGCAGCGAATCTCGATGCTCCAGAGCTCATCATGACCGTGATCGAAATCGAATTCCGCGCGGACGTCGAGGTGACGTGCATCGGACATCTTGATCGAAGCGGCAATCGGTGACTGGCAGTTGTCGGGGACGCGCAGCTCGGCGGACTCGACAAACAGCGGCAGCGCCAGCAGATGGGTGACAATCGACAAGGCGTTGATGCCCGGATCAAAGACGCCCAGACCGCCGGGTTGCCAGATCCACGCTTGGCCGGGGTGCCACTTGCGCACGTCTTCCTTCCAGTCGATCTGCACGCTTTGCAGGGTGCGTGTGGCCAGCCAGTCACGGGCGGCTTCAATGCCGGGCGCGTAGCGGGAATGCCAGGCGAACAAACCGCTGACGCCTTGCTCGGCGACCTGGCCAACCAACGCCATTGCTTCACCCAACGTGGCGCACGGAGGCTTTTCCACCAGCACGTGTTTACCCGCCGCCAGCGCTTGTTGAACCAGGGCGAATCGCCCTTGCGGTGGAGTACAGAACGCAATCGCATCGACATGCGGGCCGTTTTCCAGCAGCTCGCCCAGGGAGCGGAAATTCTCTACTCCCGCGCAGGGTTGCCCTTGCGTGGCGACAGACACCAACTGGAACGCGGGGTTGGCGGTGATGGCTGGAACGTGTTGATCCTGAGCAATCTTGCCGTAGCCCACCAGACCGAGACGGATTGGATGCATCAATGACTCCTGATTTTTTCGTGTTGTTTTGATCAGCGAACTGGCGAGATTACGTTTGAATCACGAGGAAGTCATTGATGACGTGTCGGCGAATCAAAGCGACCTATCCTCAAGGATCTGTTGCATGGCGCATCGAACCCGTCGCTCTGTATCACTGTGTATCTGAATCCCGTCACGATACACAGGCTTTCACCTGATCAGCGATTCGACACAGGCCAGATACGTCACCGCATTCAAATGCAAGCAAGGTTTGAAGGGGCTCAGCCAGAACCCTTGGCCAATGGCTTGCAACGGAGACATCACGATGAAGATGGCACTGCAGAACAACACCCATGGCAAAATCCGCCGTCGACTGGTGGGTTCGTCGATCCTCGCATTCACCTTGCTTGGCGCTTTCGGTGTGGCCTACGGGCAAACAACCACCAGCGGACAACCCGCTGCAGCCAGTGCCGGCACCCGCTATTCGGCACCTTCTCCATTCGGCCCGCTCAAGCATGTCAACGCCGGCTTGCTGAGCGTGGCGTATGCCGAAACGGGTCCGGCCGATGGCCCGGTGGTGATTCTTCTGCACGGCTGGCCGTACGACATTCACAGCTATGACGACGTCGCTCCGCTGCTCGCAGCCAAGGGTTATCGGGTGCTGATGCCGTATGCGCGGGGTTACGGCGATACGCATTTCCTGTCGGATAAAACGCTACGCAACGGCCAGCCCGCTGCCCTCGCCAGTGATGTCATCGACTTCATGGATGCGCTGAACATCAAGCAAGCGGTGCTCGGTGGCTACGATTGGGGTGCACGCTCGGCTGACATCGTCTCGGCGCTGTGGCCGGAACGGGTCAAGGCACTGGTTTCGGTCAGCGGCTATCTGATCGGTAACCAGGCGGCCGGCAAGAACCCCTTGCCGCCCAAGGCCGAGCTGCAATGGTGGTATCAGTTTTATTTCGCCACCGACCGTGGCCGCGCGGGTTACGAGAAAAACACCCATGACTTCGCCAAGTTGATCTGGCAGTTGGCTTCGCCGAAATGGGCGTTCGACGACGCCACCTTCGATCGCAGCGCCAAGGCGCTGGAAAACCCGGACCATGTCGATATCACCGTGTTCAACTACCGCTGGCGCCTGGGTCTGGTGCAAGGTGAAAGCCGATACGAAGCGTTGGAGCAGAAACTCGCCACGGCGCCTTCCATCAGCGTACCGACCATCACGCTCGAGGGCGACGCCAACGGCGCACCGCACCCAAATCCAGAGGACTACGCCAAACGCTTTACCGGCAAATACGAATTCCGCCTGATCAACGGCGGTATCGGCCACAACCTGCCGCAGGAAGATCCAAAAGCGTTCGCCAAGGCTGTGATTGACGCAGATCACCTCTGACGGCAATCCGAAACGCGCAGAGGCCGTGGCTTCTGCGCGGTTTCACGGCTCTTCACGGCCAGGATTCTCTCGATCTCGCTCGTACTGCCGCGCAAGGGCAAACGCAGGCAGCCAGGACTCGCGACGAATGGTCCAGAGTTCGTAGGTGGGCTTCAGTTGGTTCGGAGCATCGAATGCCCCAAGGCTCACTTCGACTTCATCGCCGCTGCGACCGAAAACGGACGAGCCACAGCGTGGGCAGAAATGCCGCCCGGCGTAGTCGCGGGTTTCACCCTCGACACTCACCGCATCCGCAGGAAAAATCGCCGACGCCTGAAACAACGCGCCGCTGTGCTTGCGGCAGTCAAGGCAATGACAAATACCCACCCGGTACGGCAGCCCCGACGCCACAATCCTTACGTTGTCGCAAAGGCAACCACCAGTGAAACGCTGCATGCCGTGCCTCCTGTGAAATAAAGCCTTGCAAGCCGCTGAGTCCAGGCCAACGCCCTACTTTGAGGAGACACTACAGAGATGAATATGTTGCAGAGACAATCATCCAGGACTCGCACCTCATTGGCCGAGTGATTGAAGCTGGATGTGGAAAAATGGCAGGGGCGGCTGGATTCGAACCAACGCATGGCAGGATCAAAACCTGCT
>NZ_RCNW01000386.1:0-43915 GCF_004307605.1 Pseudomonas sp. Sample_24 | reverse complement strand
GCAGGTTTTGGGGCCGCTGCGCGACCCAGCGGGAGCAAGCTCCCTCGCCACAGAATTGACGTCGCGCCCCGAACTGCACAAAACGGATAAAGATCTGCATCCAGCGGATAGTCCACCCCATTGCCCCGTCCTAGCATGGCCCTGCCTGAACAATAACAATGGAGGCGGCGGCCATGACCCTGCGACCCGAATATTTGCATTCCCTGCTTGAAGACGATCCCGAGCAGGGCCTCTATCGCTGCAAACGCGAGATGTTCACCGATCCCCGGTTGTTCGATCTGGAGATGGAACACATCTTCGAAGGCAACTGGCTGTATCTGGCCCACGAAAGCCAGATCCCCAATATCAACGATTTCTACACCACCACCATGGGGCGCCAGTCGATCTTCATCGCGCGCAACAAGGACGGTGTACTCAACGCCTTCATCAACGCCTGCAGCCACCGTGGCGCGACGCTGTGCCGGCACAAGTCCGGCAACAAAAGCTCCTACACTTGCCCGTTCCATGGCTGGACCTTCAACAACTCCGGCAAGCTGCTCAAAGTCAAGGATCCGGCCAACGCCGGCTACCCGTCGAGCTTCAATTGCGAAGGCTCCCACGACCTGACCAAAGTCGCACGTTTCGAGTCCTATCGCGGTTTCCTGTTCGGCAGCCTCAAGGCCGATGTGCTGCCGCTGGTGGAGCATCTGGGCGAGTCGGCGAAGATCATCGACATGATCGTCGACCAGTCCGCCGACGGCCTGGAAGTGCTGCGCGGTTCTTCGAGCTACATCTACGAAGGCAACTGGAAACTCACCGCCGAAAACGGTGCCGATGGCTATCACGTCAGCTCGGTGCACTGGAACTACGCGGCCACCCAGAACCAGCGCAAGCAGCGCGAGGCCGGTGACGAAAACCCGACCATGAGCGCCGGCAGCTGGGCCAAGCAGGGCGGTGGTTTCTATTCCTTCGACAAGGGCCACATGTTGCTCTGGACCCGTTGGGCCAACCCCGAGGACCGTCCGCTGTACGAGCGTCGCGACGAGCTGGCGCAAGACTTCGGCAAGGCGCGCGCTGACTGGATGATCGAGAACTCGCGCAACCTGTGCCTGTACCCCAACGTCTACCTGATGGACCAGTTCAGCTCGCAGATCCGCATTGCCCGGCCGATCTCGGTCAACCGCACGGAAATCACCATTTACTGCATCGCGCCGAAGGGCGAGAGCGACCACGCCCGTTCGAGCCGGATTCGTCAGTACGAAGACTTCTTCAACGTCAGCGGCATGGCCACGCCGGACGATCTCGAGGAGTTCCGCTCCTGCCAGACCAGCTACCAGGGCAGCGTCACCACCTGGAACGACATGTCCCGGGGCGCCGAGCACTGGATCGAAGGCGCCGACGAGGCGGCAAAGGAAATCGACCTGCATCCGCTGCTCAGCGGCGTACGCACCGAGGACGAAGGCCTGTTCGTGCTGCAACACAAGTACTGGCAGCAGACCATGCTCAAGGCCCTGGCTGCCGAGCAGTCGAAACTGATCGCCGTGGAGGACGTGCAATGACCATTTCCTATGAAACGGTGCGTGATTTTCTCTATCGCGAAGCACGCTACCTCGACGACCGCCAGTGGGACGAATGGCTTGAAATGTATGCCCCCGACGCGACCTACTGGATGCCGTCCTGGGACGATAACGATGAGCTGACCGAAGATCCGCAGCGAGAAATCTCGCTGATCTGGTACGTCAACCGCACGGGCCTTGAAGATCGCATCTTCCGCATCAAGACCGAGCGTTCCAGTGCCAGCGTGCCGGACACCCGTACCTCCCACAACATCAGCAACATCGAGCTGCTCGAACAAGCCGACGGACTGTGCAAGGTGCGCTTCAACTGGCACACCCTGAGCTTTCGCTACAAGACCGTCGACAGCTATTTCGGCAGCAGTTTCTACACCCTCGACGTGCGGGGTGAAAACCCGTTGATCAAGGCCAAGAAAGTGATCCTGAAGAACGACTACGTTCGCCAGGTCATCGATGTTTACCACTTGTGAGACTGCCGTCATGACCCATTCCATCGCGTTCAATTTTGAAGACGGCGTCACTCGATTCATCGACGCCAACGTTGGCGAAACCGTGGCCGATGCAGCGTACCGCCAAGGCATCAATATCCCGCTGGACTGCCGCGACGGTGCTTGCGGCACCTGCAAGTGTTTTGCCGAAGCCGGGCAATACGATTTGGGTGAGGAATACATCGAAGACGCCCTCAGCCCTGAAGAAGCCGAGCAAGGCTTTGTCCTGACGTGCCAGATGCGCGCCCAGAGTGATTGCGTGGTGCGGGTGCCGACGTCATCGGAGGTCTGCCGCACCCGTCAGGCCAGTTACGACGCGACCATCAGCGCCGTACGCCAGCTGTCCGACAGCACCATCGCGCTGTCGATCAAGGGCGAGTCATTGAGCAAACTGGCGTTCCTGCCGGGGCAGTACGTGAACCTGGGCATTCCCGGCAGCGAACAGACGCGGGCCTATTCGTTCAGTTCGTTACAGCGCGATGGCGAGGTCAGTTTCCTGATCCGCAACGTGCCGGGCGGGCTGATGAGCAGCTTCCTCACCGGCATCGCCAAGGCGGGCGACAGCATGAGCCTGGCAGGGCCCCTGGGCAGTTTCTACCTGCGCGATATCCGTCGTCCGCTGCTGTTACTGGCCGGTGGCACCGGGCTGGCGCCATTCACTGCGATGCTGGAGAGAATCGCCGAGCAGGGCAGTGATCATCCGTTGCATCTGATCTATGGCGTGACCCACGATTTCGACCTGGTGGAACTCGACCGCCTGGAAGCCTTTGCCGCACGCATCCCCAACTTCACCTTCAGCGCCTGCGTCGCCAGCCCCGAGAGCCAACATCCGCTCAAGGGCTACGTGACCCAGCACATCGAGCCCAAGCATCTGAACGAGGGTGATGTCGATGTCTACCTGTGCGGTCCGCCGCCGATGGTCGAGGCGGTCAGCCAGTTCATCCGCGAGCAAGGCATCGCGCCGGTGAACTTCTACTACGAAAAATTTGCCGCCAGCGCGGCGTGAGACTTGCGCGGGTAACTGCTTCGACAACCCATCCATGCAGGAGCGGGCCTGCTCGCGATGAGTTCGGCACCGACCGATGAGGTAAACATGAACAGATTTCACGAAAAAGTCGCGCTGATTACCGGTGCCGCGCAGGGCATTGGTAAGCGCGTGGCCGAGCGCATGGCGGCGGAAGGGGCGAAGCTGATACTGGTCGACCGTTCCGAACTGGTGTTCGAGCTGCAGCAACAATTGGCGCCGAGCAGCCAGGTCCTGGCGCTGACGGCCGACCTCGAACAATACGATGAGTGCAACCGGGTGATGCAGACCGCCGTCGAGCGTTTCGGGCGCCTGGATGTGCTGATCAACAATGTAGGCGGGACAATCTGGGCCAAGCCTTTTGAGCATTACGAAGCGTCGCAGATCGAAGCCGAGGTTCGCCGTTCGCTGTTTCCGACGTTGTGGTGCTGCCATGCGGCATTGCCGTTCATGCTGGGGCAGGGCAGCGGTGCGATCGTCAACGTTTCGTCCATCGCCACCCGCAGTGTCAATCGCGTGCCGTACGGCGCGGCGAAGGGCGGCGTGAATGCACTGACCGCCTGCCTGGCGTTCGAAACCGCGGGGCGCGGCGTGCGGGTCAATGCCACTGCGCCGGGCGGCACCGAAGCGCCACCGCGGGTGATTCCGCGCAACAGCGCCGAACAGAGTCCGCAGGAAAAGGTCTGGTATCAGCAGATCGTCGACCAGACAATCGACAGCAGTTTGATGAAGCGTTACGGCACGCTGGATGAGCAAGCAGGCGCGATTTTGTTTCTGGCCAGCGATGAAGCGTCTTATATCACCGGCATGGTCATGCCAGTGGGCGGTGGCGATCAGGGCTGAGAAGACATGAGTTAGAGGCGACGCTGAAACGCTTTGACGATCCTTCGCGTGGCTTCGCTGGTGTTGAGGTTCTGCACGGCATCCAGCGGGTACCAGATGCAATCGAAGATTTCATTGAGTGGCCGGGCTGCGGGGTAGCCCGGCACTGAGGCCTCGAAGACGTGGTGCCGGGTACTCTCGGTTTCCAGTTCCATCAGGTACAGCATGTCATCGGCATCTATCCCGGTTTCTTCTTGCAATTCTCGCAACGCCGCGGCAGCAGTGGTTTCACCGGGTTCGACTTTTCCCCCAGGCAGCGTCCAGCGACACCTTGGTTTGCGCACCAGCAAGATGTGTCTTTCCAGCTCGCAAATGACTGTCGCGCGTACTTTCATGGGTTCCAGACCAACTGCTGTCATGAAATTGTAACAAAACTGCAATGATCGGGCCGCTTTTGCCTTCTCTTGTTGTTCTGAGCGGTGTGTGACCCGAAAAGTGCCGTTGTTTTGGCAAGCGGCTAAATCGACGTCTGGTCGTCATGACGTCCAGGGGTGGGTGTAAGGTAAGTGTGTTGACCTTGGATTCATTGTCGAGATGGAGGTGACCATGAGTGTTCCGATGTTGAACAAGATGCACATGAACGGTTACGACGTACTTAGCGTAAACAACGGCCCATGGCGGGTTTGCACCAAAGGTGATCGTCTTGGGTCATTTGCCAGCCGAGAAGAAGCATTGGCGTTTGCGGCGTCACTTCCCGGCTACCGATCAAAGTCGAACAAAAAAGCGAACAGCCAGTAAGCTGATCAAGCGTACGCAAAAGCCCCGGCACGCCGGGGCTTTTTATTGTGTCGGGGCGTTTGCCCGGTAACGGCTACTTTTATTCAGCCTTGTTGCGGGTGATGATCTTGGCCTTCACTTCCTCGGCATAGCCAGACAATCGTTGTTCATCGCCCTGGAACAGGTCGCACAGGCGCTTGACGGCCTCTGCATCGACATCGTTGCCGGTCAGGCGTAATTGCTCGGCGATGCGTAAAAGTTCTACCGCCGACCATCGCAGATCTGATGCAAGCCCTTGCAGATCACGCCGAAGCGCTTGTTCGCTCTCGTTAAGCCACATGATGTTCTCCTGAAACGCTGTGCTACGAAATTTTAGACCCATTAGCGTGACGGGGCGTTGTGTTTGTCATGCCCCGAGCGGCTTCCTTTGGTCGGGAAATTTGCGCGATCGGAAAAATTCGTTGTCGTAGTGAAGTAGCGATTTTCCTCAGGGCGGGGACAGGGCAAATGACGGCAACCGATGACTTCCGGGCGCATGCCCACGAGCTGATCGCCGATCTGGATGCGGCCACCAGCGAAATGATGAATCTCATTTCCGGCCACCAACTCAGCGGTCCGGAATGGGAGCGGGTCACGCGATGGCAGCATGAAGCCTACGAGCGCTGGATGACATATCTGAACGAGCGTTCATACCCCGACCCTGGCGAACACAAGTCCGATGGCTAAGGCGCGGCGCAGCAAATCAGCCGATAGCAAATGGCTGTCGGTGCGGGGACAGGCTACATTTCATGTTTTCAGGATAGGGATGCTTTATGCAGAGGCGGATGTTGTGGGGGGCGGCTGTGGTATTGGCGTTGTTGGGGGGATGTTCGTTACCGGCGTCTGTGGTGCCTGGGGAGCCGAATGTCAGTAAGTACAGTGAAAAAACACCCAAGGTCCTCGCCGGGTGCGTATTGCCGATTTGGCAGCAAGAAGTTTCCAACACCACGCAGTCGTCGATTTCCAATGGCTACCGGATTACCGCACCCAGCATCATTACCGCCGACGAGGTTCTGGACATCGTGAAATTCAAGGACGGTAGCCGGGTGTCCTTGTATCAAGGGCCACCCTGGGCGAAATCCGGCGCATTGCGCCAGGCAGTGCGTGACTGCCTGTAGCCTTCAGTCGCCGATGTCAGTGACCTGGATGAGTTGATCGTCGCCTGCCTGGGCACTCGCTGAGCCTTTCTTTTCACGGCGATCATTCATCCAGTCGTCTACCTGCGAATTGAACTCGGCCGGCGCTTTGCGCCCAACCTTTCTGGCGATATCCAGAATGGTTTGCTGGGCGAGGGCGTCTTCCATGCGCTTTTGCGCGGTCATCATTGCAGCGTGCACCGAGCAGTGCCCTTCAAGTGCCCAGTCGGGGGCTTCACCCTCAAAAAGCGCACAGCGACCGCGAATCTCCCGGCAATCGAAAATGGCCTTGCGCCCATCGATGGCGTTGACGATATCCAGCAGCGAGATCTCGTCGGCGGGCCGGGCCAACTTGAAGCCGCCACGCACACCCTCGGTGGCGACCACCAGTTTTGCCTTGGCCAGTTTGGTGAAGATTTTTGCCAGGTAGTCCAGAGGCACGCCTTGCAGTTCCGCAAGGTCGCGCACGCTCGCTTCACGCGTATCGCCGCGATTGCCCACCAGAAAAATCAGGCAGTGAATCCCGTACTCAACACCTGCGCTGTATAGAGACATCTCGATCTCCGACTAAATATGTCGCAAATATTAACAGCTGATTCCCTGCCTTACAACGAACCACTGCCTCCTCACTGGCATCGACATGCCTCTGAAGCTGTTGGTTTAAAGGAGTTTTATCGGTGTATCGATTTGATTGATTGGAACCATCTCGAAAAAACTGTTGCGGCATTCAACTCGGACAAATAGAGTCGCCGTTGTCAGGTCGAAAGCCATGCGCCGCGTTTACGAGAAACGTGTCCATCGACTCCTGATCCTTCAACAAATCTAATTGTCCCTGGAGTGATGAATGAAACAGCACATTTTGGTAATCGGCGCAGGTTTCGGTGGCATGTGGACCGCTTTGAGCGCCACGCGCCTGTTCGACATTCACGGCCACGAAGACTTTGAAGTGACCGTACTGGCTCCCCAGGCAGAATTGCGCGTGCGCCCTCGCTTCTACGAACCGAACGCCCATCAACTGGCTGCTCCCCTCGGCGAATTGTTCGATGTCGTCGGCGTGAAGTTCATCAAGGGCGCCGCCGAGACCATCGACGTCGCGCAAAAACGTGTGGGCTACATCGACGCGGCGGGTGAAAAACAGGTCTGCATCTACGACAAACTCGTTCTGGCCACCGGCAGCCGCCTGGCATTGCCCGGCACTTCGGGTGTGGTTGAGCATGCCTTCGATGTCGATCAGATCGAGCAGGCCGTGCGCCTGGAAAACCACCTCAAGTCCCTGGTCGACCAGCCAGAAAGCCAGGCACGCAACACCGTCGTGGTGGCCGGCGGCGGTTTCACCGGCATCGAAACGGCGACTGAAATGCCCACTCGCCTGCGTGCCATCCTGGGTGATCGAGCGGACATCAACGTGATCATCGTTGACCGTGGCAATAAGGTCGGCGGTTCCATGGGGCCGCAGATCGCCGAGAAAATCGCTGAAGCCAGTGTTCATACCGGGGTGCAATGGCATCTGAATGCTTCGGTTGTCGCTGTCGATGAAAACGGCGTGACCTTGTCCGATGGCCAGCGCATCGAGGCCAAGACCGTGGTCTGGACCACCGGTGTGCGCGCCAATTCGCTGACCGAGCAAATCCCCGCAGAGCGCGATCATCTGGGCCGCCTGCATGTCGATGCGCACCTGAAAGTCATTGGTCAGGATGACATCTACGCCACCGGCGACGTTGCCTATGCGGCCACCGATGACATCGGCAACCACGCGTTGATGACGTGCCAGCACGCCATTGTGCTGGGCCGTCATGCCGGCAATAACGTCGCGGCGCAGATACTGGGGGTGGACCCGACGCCGTATCGCCAGCCCAAATACGTGACTTGTCTGGATCTGGGGGCGTGGGGGGCGGTTTATACCGAGGGCTGGGATCGTCAGGTCAAGCTGACGGGGCAGGAGGGCAAGGAGCTCAAGACGCAGATCAACACGGTTTGGATTTACCCGCCGGTGGCGGATCGTGAGGTGGCTTGGGCGGCGGCGGATCCTTTGATTCCGATTGCCTGATGGCTTGAATTTGAACTGAATCCTGCCTGGGGTTTCCTGGGTGGGATTTTTTTTTTGCCCAAATCGAGCCATTGCCGGCATGAAATTAATCGTGTACTTTTTCATGAAATTAAAACTATAAAATTTCATGGAGCCGGTATGTTTCAGCAGTCCACCCAACACATCGCCAGCTATTACGCCCATACCTGCGCAAATCAGTTGCCCATTCGACCGGCTCTTGAAGGCGAGCAATCCGCTGAGGTGGTGATTATCGGCGCCGGTTTCAGTGGCCTGCACAGCGCATTGCGTCTTGCCCTGGCGGGCAAGCGTGTGATTGTGCTTGAGGCCAGTCGCGTGGCGTGGGCCGCATCGGGGCGCAACGGTGGTCAGGCGATTCTCGGCTGGTCGTGCGACATGCCACCGCTGGAAGCTGCGCTGGGTTACGAGCGCGCGCGGCAGATGTGGGAGGGCATGCGCTGGGCGGCGCGGGAGTTGCGTGAACTGCCTGCGCGGCATGGGTTCGATTGTGACTATCGGCCCGGACACCTGTGGACCTCGGTGATGCCGAGACGGGTGCGCCTGCTCACCGAATGGCAGCACGAGGCCAGTCACAAATGGGGTCACGACGGCTTGCAATTCATCCCCCGTGAGCAGTTGCCCGACTGGGTTGCCAGCGAGCGCTATCAGGCGGGTCTGTTTGATCCCGAAGGCGGGCACTTGAATCCGCTGAAGCTGGCGCTTGGACTGGCCGCTGCGATCGAGCGCGCCGGTGGGGTGATTCATGAACACAGCAAGGCACTCGAATATCGAGAGGAGGCGGGCGGGTACGTGGTGACCACCGAGCGCGGCCGGATCCGTGCCGATGTGCTGGTGTTGGCCTGCAATGCCTACCTGGATCGGCTCGACCCGCAACTCTCGAGTTGTGTGCTGCCTGTCGGTACTTACCAGGTGGCCACCGCTGAACTGAGCGAAGAACAGGCCACGGCGTTGCTGCCGAGCAATGTCTGCGTCACCGACAATCAGTTCGTGCTCGATTATTTCCGTCGCACCCCGGACAACCGGCTGCTGTTCGGCGGTGGCTGCACGTATCTGGGCGGCATGCCGAGAGACATCGCCGCAGCTACCCGACCGTGTCTGGAGCGCGTGTTTCCACAATTGAAAGGCGTAGAGCTGGAGTTCGCCTGGGGCGGTCATATCGACCTGACGCTCAAGCGCACGCCTGACATCGGCCGGCGCGGCGACCTCTATTGGTTGCAGGGCTACTCCGGGCACGGTGTGTTGCCGACCCTGGCCGGGGCGCGGGCGGTGTCCGATGCGATATTGGGCCGGCAGGAGGAACTGGCGTTGTACCAAGGCTTGACCAACGGCAGCTTTCCCGGCGGCAAGTACATGGCCGCGCCCCTGGAAGCCATCGGCAAAGCCTGGTATCGGCTGCGCGACAGCATTTGAAACGAGAATTTCCGGAAGCCTAAAGATGGACATGCAGGAAGAGATATCGGCGCTGGCGATCCTGATTCAGGACCTGCGCAAACACAAGAAATACACCCTCAAGGAACTGGCGGACAAGATTGGCCGGTCGGTGGGTTTTCTGTCGCAGGTCGAGCGCGGCTTATCCCGCCCCACGGTGGCCGACCTGACGGCCATCAGCGAAACCCTCGGCGTGCCGACCACCTATTTCTACAGCTTGCCCAAACCCATGGCCTTGCCCTGGGTGACCCGGCCGGATGAGCGTCGCACGCTGTATTACGCCGATGGCATCACCGACATCATGGTTTCACCGAAAATGCGCGCGTCCTTTTCGATGCTGGAAAGCCGGCTGGAGCCCGGCGCGAGCAGCGGCGACCGACACATGAAAGACAGCTCGGAGCAGGGCGGCTATGTCCTCGAAGGCGCGTTGACGTTGTGGCTGGATAACGATGAGCCGGTGACCCTGCACGCCGGTGACAGCTTTCAACTCGCCAGTCATGCCCATTGCCGTTACGGCAACCTGTCAGACCAACTCACCCGCGTGCTTTGGGTTTACACCTGATAAAAACGACAAGGAACAGAATGATGGATGCTGTGTGCTCTGAACTGCTGGCCGAAGTGCGTGGGTTTCGTCAGCGCTACCCCGATGTGCGCTACGTCGACCTGATTTCCCTGGACATCCCGGGGCATTTCTACGGCAAGCGCTACCCGATAGAAATGCTCGAAAAAGTCGCCGCTGGCAGCGCGCTCAAGTTGCCGCAAAACTGCGTGTTGCTTGGGACCCAGGGCGGGTTGTTCAAGATCGGCGACTACTGCTTCAACGACGGCGACCCGGACGCGCTACGCCGCCTGGTGCCTGGTACGCTCAAGTTGGTGGGCTGGGAAAAACAACCGCTGGGGCAAATGCTGATCACCTCCGACGGCACCGAAAAGCCGATCGTCTTCGAACCGCGCGAAGTGTTGGCGCAGGTGCTGGACCGGCTCAAACGCAAAGGCATTTTCCCGGTGGTGGCGTTCGAGTTGGAGTTCTATCTGTTCGACAGCCAGTTGCGTGATGGTTTGCCGCAGTTCGCCCGCGATCCGTTGACCGGCGATGCCGATGATCAGCCGAACATGCACATCGAACGCCTGTCGCGTTTCGCCCCGGTGCTCGACGAAATGGTCGAGAGCGCGCGGGCGCAAGGTATCGATGCCACGGTGATCACCGCCGAACTGGGGCCAGGTCAGTTTGAAATCAATTTCGGCCACTGCGATGACGGGCTGCGCGCCGCCGACTGGGCCGCCCTGTTTTGCCGCAGTACCCGTGGCGTGGCGCTCAAGCACAACTACCGCGCCAGTTTCATGGCCAAACCGTACTTGCAGCATCCGGGTAGCGGCATGCATGTGCATGTGAGCCTCTACGACAAGGCCGGCAATAATCTGTTGGCGGCGAACGGACAGCGCGCGTTGCGCCATGCCGTGGCCGGTTGCCTGGATGTGTTGCCGCACTGCATGCCGATCTTCGCACCGAACCACAATGCCTTGCGTCGTCTGAGCGCTACGGTGAACGTCGCTTCGCGCGCCAGCTGGGGCTTTGAAGACCGTGATGCCTGCCTGCGGGT
Source organism: Pseudomonas sp. Sample_24 (assembly GCF_004307605.1). Lineage (NCBI taxonomy): Bacteria > Pseudomonadati > Pseudomonadota > Gammaproteobacteria > Pseudomonadales > Pseudomonadaceae > Pseudomonas > Pseudomonas sp. Sample_24. The sequence goes on along the minus strand of NZ_RCNW01000386.1, from coordinate 32,982 downwards.
GCCAGACTCCGACGCGAAAAACCTGCGGATCGAACACCGCCTGGCCGGTGCCGATGCCAATCCATACCTGGTGCTTGCAGCCATTCTGGTGGGGCTGGAGCAGGGGCTGGAAGGGGAGTGCGAGCCGATTGCACCGCTGAACGAAGACCGCAGCAGTGGCATCGATTTCCCGCTGGAAATGCTCGAGGCCGTGCAGTCGATGCAGAATTACTCGCCATTGCGCGAAGGATTGGGCGCAGAGTTTGTCGATGTGTATTGCGAGAACAAGCGTCAGGATCACCTCGCGTTTCTGAACGACATCAGTGCAAGGGAGTACCGCTGGTTTCTATAGTTAAAGAGGTTTCGAGGTTAACCTTAAAAAATATCAGGATATTTAAGGGCTTATAAACTTTAGTAACTGGCTGGTTAAATAAAATATCTTGTTACAGCGCGAAACATTGCGTAATATCCGCGCCGCGTTCACCACCACGGTTTATGCATTTTTAAGTCCCGGGCGTCCATCAGCTGCCCGGGATTTTTTTTGCCTGGTGTTTTTGCGTCTATCTGAACGGCCGTGCAGGCCAAATCAGGACTTCGCTTCCTTGGTCCCCAGTACGTCGCGAATGTTGTCCACGACATTGCTGTCCTTGATCACATCGTTCAGCCATCCTTCGAGCGGCATGTTGCCCCATTTGATCGCGCGTTCGATGAGGTAAGGGACGGGGCTCTGCGGCTCGGTCTGCTTGAAGAACTGCGCGATACCCGCCAGCAGGGTGAACGCCTCGTCGCGGGATTGCGGTGTGGTACGCAACGGTGTGACTGGAATGTCTTGCTGGGTCTGGGTCATTGCAGCTCCTGTGGGTTGTGCGCCCGCGCTATCGGAGACGGTCGGCGTGGGAGCGGCAGGGGGCGGGTTCAACTCGATACCCCGGTCCTTGAGCAGTTTTTCGGCCAATTGGCCTGCGCGGGACAGCACGTCCATGAGCCCGGCAAAACTCGGCGCTTCAGGGCCGAACAGACGATCAGCGGTGCTCTGCAATTGCTGGCACGCGTTCAGGCTGGCGGCAATTTCGCTGGCCTTGCGGCGCAAGTGATCCGAGTCAGTCAGCACCACCGAGCGCTGGAACACCTCAGCGTTGATCTTGCCTTCGTCAAGGGCGGCGCGCATCGCCTGAGGGCTTTGCAGGGCCAGGTTCTCAACGTGCCTGGATTCGTCATAACGAAGCAAACCGTAGTGCTGGCCTTGGGTGATGGGCAGTCCGCCGACGACATCGGCGAGGGTCGTCTTCATCCACGACAGGCGGGCAGCGCGCTCATCGACGCCATCTTCGAGGGACGGAAAGAGATCGCCCCAGAAATTATCCAGAATGCGTTCGGCCAGCGTCAGGCCAAACGTGATGCCGGTGAAATGGTGTTTGTGCGCCAGGCCTTCGTTGAGCCAGGCGACAAGCATCAGGTCCTTGCTCTGTCGAGCCAGGCCTTGGGCAGCCAGGGTGATGGTCAGATCCCAGTCAGATGACTTCAGATCGGTTTGCCAGTCACCCTGGGTCAAATAATCGGGGTCTGCTCGCCGCGCTTCTTTCACCTGATCGAACAAGGCGGAAAAGCTCATGTCTTCGCCGCTCCCCTGATTGATGGGCGCGGTCAGTTCGGCCAGCGAAAGGTCGTTGAGAAATTCAGACATAAGAAACTCTGATCAAAATAAAAGAACACCGTACCCGCCAGGCAGGCACGGTGCTGAAAACGAGCCGCCGGGGCGGCCCGTCATTGCCACGGTTTTATGCGAAAACCTTGTTGGCAGTGCGATCCCAACCACCGGTGACGTTACCGCCGCCCTGGCCATCTGCACGGCTCTGCTGGGTGTAGGTGGTCTTGATGCGAGCGAAGTTGAAGCTGATTTCTTCGATCGGCAGGTCGCCAACCGCTTTGTCTTCGCCGTTCTGGCTGCCACCGGCGACCGCTTTGACCGAAGACACCACGACTTCTTCCAGGTTGATGGTCAGGTAGGTCACCTTATCACCACCAGCGCGGTTCACATTCAGTTGGATCTTGGCGATGTGCGTGCCTTTGCAGCAGGCTTCGAACAGCTTGGCAGAAGCCTTGTCCACGGCTTTGCGGATGCTGAAGTCGCTCAGCGCTACACGCTCAGACGAAGCACCGCCCGACGAACTGGCCGTCGCGGAGGTGGCCTGGGTTGCGCCGTACTCGTAGCCGAGCACTTCGATCCAATCCTTGTGTTTGTCGTCCAGTACTTCACCAGGAATGCCGTCGATCTGGATGTATGCGTCAAATGCCATTTTTAGTTTCTCCTTACCTTCATTTAAAGGTTGTCACCTGCAAACAGATCACAGCCCTTCGTTTAAACCTCTTTGAAACGATCAAGAGAGGTGTGTTACGCCAGCCCGGGATTGGCCCGGGTAGCGGTTTTTCTTCATTGCACGTGGCGTCTCAATTGAGTGCCCGTACTTCGATTTCTACCCGCCGGTTAGGCTCCAGGCACTGAATCAGCTGAGCCCTTGGCTGCTGCATATCGCACCTGACCAAAGGCTTGGTGCTGCCTTCGCCGACGGCTTCCACCAGCTCGCCGGGAACGCCTTTGCCCACCAGGTAGGTCTTGATGGTTTGTGCCCGCTGCTTGGATACCTGCAGGTTGCCTTGTGGGTCGCCGAGTTGATCGGCGTGCCCGGCGATAATGATTTTGCCGATGTTGGGTGTGCTCAGAAGCTTGCCGGCGATCGCGCTGAGCTGGCTTTGACCCTCGGTCTTCAGGCTCTGGAAGTCGGCGCGGGCAAAGGCGAACAAGGTGTCCGACTCCAGCGTGATGGTCTCGATCGAGCGCAACGACTGGGTGAGCAAACTGTTGATGTAGTTGCGTGAGCTGGAGATCAGGAACGCGTTGTCGAGGATCCGTGGCACGTCCGGCTCGTGAATCTGATCGCTGTAGAAATTGATCTGCCGGCTGGCGAACTCATAGTCCTGATTCGAGGTGGCGACGGCGGCACTGCCAACCTGGCGGGCAATCGCCGGATACCAGTAATCCGGAATTTTCGCTTTCAGGAACCCAGGGTCGGCCTTGTCTCGTTGTGCGCGCGACAACATGACGTAGGTGTCCAGCGTCGACTTGCCAAATGCGGCGATGGACTGCGCCCGGTTGTCATTGGGCAACGCTTTCGACTCGACGCTGTCCACGCCTGTCACCGGCATCAACTCTTTGGCGTTGCGCTGATAGACCTTGAGCGTGGTCAGCAGATACAACGAGCGCGTCAGGTTGTCGGCCGTGGGTTTGAGCATCACGGTTTCCAGCCGATTGAAATACTGGCCGCGTACCACTGGCTCTACCTTGTGGCCTTGGTATAGCCCCAGGCGCAGGCGCAGTGGCACGCCATCGTCGTGATGCTGCGCATAGTAATGTGCGGTCCACAAACGCAGGCGATCGAGGGTTTGCCAATCGGTGTACTGCCCGCTGGCCGAGTGATCGTCGGCACTGGCCTGGGTCAGCTCTGCCGAGATGCTTTGCAGGGTGTCGCGGTTATTGACGTACGACCAGCTCAACAGGCTGCACAGCAGCACCGCGACCAGGCCAGCGCCACCGATCCATGCCGCCTTGCGCCGACGCTCGCGGTGATTGGTGGTGTATAGCGCCACCAGGTGTTGATCGGGAATGATGACTTTGCGGAACAGACTGTTGATGAACAACGGCCGTGGTTGCGCGTTGCCGTTGGCGATCTCCAGATCCTGTTCAAGCGAGAATCGCTCGGTCACCTGGCGCGCGTGTCCGCCCATTTCCGGTTGGTCGGCATCGAGGGCACTGGTGAAATAAAAGCCACGCAGCAGCTCTGCATTTTGATAAGGGTTGGCGCGCAACAACGCATCGACGAACAGCTGCAGCCGTGGCTTGAGTGCCGCCAGCTCCAGCGGGAAGCGGTACACCGCCGAATCCTGGCGGGTGATCTGAATGTCCTGCGTCACCAGTTGCTGGCTCGCCACTTGTTGCCAGTAGCCGATCAGCTCGTCCATCGCGACGCCGAAGCGCTGACCCCAATCAGCCTGCTCGTAGCCCTTGTGGGAAAAGGTCTTGCCCATGACTTCGCCGCGCGCGGTTTCGTCCAGCTGGCGATAGAAGGGCGCGAAACCCGGCACCAGGTCGCACTTGGTAAACACCAGGTAAACCGGCAGCCGCACTTCCAGCAGGGCATGGGTTTCCTGAATGCGTTCACGCAGGCGCTTGGCGATACGTTCCTGGTCTTCCAGCGAGGATTGCAGGATGTCGTGGATGCTGACGGTGACGATCAGGCCATTGAGTGGCCGGCGTTGCCGATGCTGGCGCAGCAATTGAAGGAAGGCCCGCCATTTGCCGGCCTCTTCCTGGTTGTTCATGTAGCGACCGGCCGTGTCCAGAAGGACCGCTTCGGAGCTGAAGAACCAGTCGCAATTGCGTGTGCCACCCAGACCGGCGACGCGCACGCCCTCACGCTCGGCGTAGGGAAAATTGAGCCCCGACTGGTAGAGCATGGTGCTTTTGCCCGCTGCTGGCTGCCCGACCACCAAGTACCAGGGCAGGGCATACAGTGCATCTTTGGCATTGCTGCCCCGAGGCTTGTTGCTGTGCAAACGTTCGATGCTTTGCAGCAGTCTTTCGCGCAACAGGCTCACTTCTTCGCGATCGGCCGGGCTCGCATTCAGCACGGCCTGATCGGCATCCTCGCGCAGCAATCCTTCGAGGTTGTGATGTCGGGACACGCCTCGGTAAAGCAGCAGCACATAGCCGGCCGACAGCAACAGGAACACGCCAATGCCCGTCAGCAGACTGTTGAGCGAACTGAAATCAAACGCACGCCCGATGCCCCACACCACGAAGATCGTGAGGAAAAAGCACACCCCGAGAATGTAGGGTTGATAGCGCAGGAAGTAATATTTGATCTTGTTCATACGGACTTCGAATCCAGGGCATCGACAAAACGGTCGATAACGTCACCCAGTGGGCGGTCGATTTCGGGAAAGGCGTGTTTGCGGTGGTGCTCGTCGAAGGCATCGAAAGAGGCCAGTACGTCGTAGCTTTGCGAACGCTCACTGATACCTGTCAGCACGCGATAGGCATCGCTGGTGTGGCGCGAGGCAAAACAGATCAGCCTGGGGCGCATGAAGTCGTCGGCCAGCAGACTGACCTGCGGCACCGCGCGTTCAAGGGACATTTGCGTCAGCCATGTGACCCATAAGTCGGCGGTCGGATTCTTCAGGCCTCTTTCCGCGGGCAAGGGCAGGGCGATGCCGATAGGTGTCGCGTCAGCCAGGTGCCGTCTGAAGGCCAGAAGCCGGGTCAACACGGCATTGCTGACGAACTCCGGGTAGGCACCTTCGAGCGCGGTACTGATATCGCGCAGATTGAAATTCACCAGAAACTTGTCATGCACGCGCCGGAACAACTCGAAGTCCTGTCCTTGCAATGGACGCAAGGCCTTGATGCGTTCGAACAGCACCGACGTGCTTTCACCCTGGACGGCCATGTGCAACAAGGGCCTGATCTGTCCGCTGAACAGTTCGCCGAGGGTGAACGGATTGACCAAAGGCTCGGCCTCGCTGGCCTTGAGCGTCTGGAAAATGAAAAACGGATAGCGGCGTCCGCTCGAATCCTTGGAACTGATCAGCCCGCCCAGCAACCAGTTACCGCTGCGTGCGCGATAGCTGAAAAAACATACCGGCAACGCATCGAACAGTTCGCGCCAATCCTCGCGGTGTTGCAAGGCGGCGAGAGCGCCTTGCAACCAGCCGTCGAACTCGCAGACGTCATCGCCTGCGCCTTGCAGGCTGACGAAGTCCGGGCTCGCGGGGACTTTTCCGAAGCAGCCGATCATTGGCCGGATCCCTGATTCAAGGTTCGGCTGCTCACAACGGACGACCTTCTTTGGCGTTGAGCGCACTCAAGGCTTTGACGTTGGCCAGGTCCGTCAACTTGACGCCGCCGTAGTTGCGCACGGCGAGGCTGACCGGGCCGCTGTTGGTGTTCCAGCTGAAACGTTGCTGGATACCGTCCAGATCGCTGACCCGTGCGCTGTCGTTCATGCGCAGCAGGCCCCAACGGCCCGGGTAATCGAACACCGTGATGCGCTCGCCGGTCAGGGTCACCACATCCAGGCGTGCGCCGGGCGTGGTGGTCGTGCCCGGCCATGAGAAGCGGCTCCAGCTGGTCTTGCCGTTCCGGTAGTGCTGCACCTGGCCATCGAGGGTGAAGATGATGTCGGTCAGGTTGGCAGAGGGTTCGAGCATGATTTCGAAGCCGTTGTCGCGGTCCGACAGACTGGCGATCACCTGGCCCAACGAGCTGGCCTTGTCGATGCTGTTGACCATGTTCGGGTTGACCAGCGGCGTTGCCTTGCTGTCGCTGCCCATTCCCAGGCCTTCGCCACCGGACAGGTTGCCAATCTCGTTACGCTTGAAGTTCGGCAGCAGCCCGGATTCCGGATCGACAAAACGCTGCAGGTCCTTGACCGATGCTTCGTTGCGGCTGCCGGCGGCAATCGGATAACGGTGGGCCATCACCTGTTCCCATGGCTTGGCAATCTGCTGTGCCCAGGCTTTGGCAATCTGTTGGCCGGCCGGGTCGCGCAGGGTTTCCCAGGCAAACTGGATCGGCAGGCTGAACAAACCCTGCAACGCAGTGGACAGGCCGCCCTGACTGGTGTCGACAGTGGTCTCGACGTAGTTGCGCACGTTGGTCACTTCGCTTGGCAGCCCTTCGAGGGTTTCGCTGATCAGCTGCTTGCTGCTTTTGCCGACGTCCTGGGAGCGCTGGATGTTGTTCATCCGCACCTTGAGTTTGCGCAAGGCCGCCAGGTATCGATCCATGATCGTACTGTCGGCGCCTTCGGCGTTTTGCACGGCAAACACACGTGACACAGGCTCGAAGCGTTTCGCCAGACTGCCGTCGTCAACCGCCGGCAAAGGCGATATCAGCGTGCTTGGCGAGGCATTCTTGCCATCGAGAATACCGCTGACGCTGCTCCAGAATCCGTCGTCAGGCTTGATGCCTGCTGGCAGGGTTTCCCGCGAGGCAGGGACATCCCACTGGGTGTTGTCGTTGACCGCCGCCAGGAGAATTTTCACCGGCGAATTCTGCACATCGCTGAGCAGTGACAGTTGTTGGGTCGCATTGGCCATGTCAGTGAAATGGCGAACGCCGACGCTGTCGATCAGGGTGTACCAGGCCTGTGTGTAGTCGCGCTTGTAGCGCGTCATGAATTCACGGATGAAATTGGCTTTCTGCACGATGCTGTCGGCGCCTTCGCCGTCGAGCACCCAGTCCGATTCATTCTGCAGATTGCCCGACACCAGTTTGATCAGCTCCGGCTTGACGAATTGCTCCCAGCCCTGACGGGTGAAAATCGCCGGCACCGCTTCTGTGCCGTAGAGCAACTGTCGGCCTGGCAAGGGCACCAGATCGCTCAAGCCAACCGCCGGGAACTGGCGACTGGATTCCAATTGCAGGCGCAGGTATTCGCGATCCACCAGCGAACTGGAAATCATGAAGGACTTCAGGCTGTTGCGGGTCTCACTGATGAGCTGTTCATTGCGTGACAAGGTCGGCGCCTGACCGGTCTTGAGCAGCTGCACATATACCGGCGCGTTGTCCTGGATCACCGCGCTGCTGACCGCGTTGTCGCTGCTGGCCGTGTTGGCCCAGGCGACCGGTAATGCAGCACTCACGAATTCGGGATCCGGATGCGTGGCGGGTTGGGTCAGCATCAGGTAGAGCTTGAGTGCGTTGTAAGACTCGATGATCGACGCAACCTGGCGCTCATCCAGCCGTCCCAACATTTCTTCGGACAGTGAAAGCCCGCCGGTAGTCGCCGACAGTTCAGCGGCATCGCTCGCCGTGGCAGGGTTGCGCAGCGCTGTCAGGGCTTCGCCGCGAGCCTTGTTTGCAATTCCCCTGGCGGCGCCATTGAGGCGGCCGGCGACATCACCGGTGCTGCGCGGCAGGTTGTTCAGGCGGGTCGGCAGTTTCTGCCCCTGCGCACGGGCTTTGGCTGAGCCGGTTTTGGACGTCGCAGGGGCAAAGTTGTTCTGCGGGTCCATGGTTTTTGCAAACTCATTGAACGCGCGCATCTGCAATTGCAATTGCAGGGTGATCGGTTCCAGCGCCTGAGTGCGCAGTTGCTGCAAGTAGGCGGTTTGTGCAACGCGGTAGACATCGTCACCCCGGTACAGGCCGGCGCCGAGTTGCAGCGGCACGCCTTTGGCTCGGTGCTTCTCGATGGCGGTGAGTTGCTCGCGCAGCAGTTCCAGGCCGTGGCCCGACGCGAGCAGCCGCGTGCTGTCCGGCGATTGTTGCAGTTCGGTCAGTTGCTCGCGCAGTGTCGCCAGCCACTGACGGTTGTTCTGGAACGACAGGGTTTGCCAGCCGATGAACGCGAGTCCCGCCATTACCGCCAGACCCAGCAGGGCAGGGCTGGCGGACTTGTTCTTGCCGAATCGCGACTGGTAGAGGGTCAAGTCGCGATCCGGGAAAATCACCCGACGGAACGTATCGGTGATGAAGTAGCTGCGGTCGCTGATTTTCCGGCTGCTGCCTTGCGCCTGTTTGTCGTGCTCGGGGGCGGGCTGCAAGGCGAACGACTCAGCCAGATCATCTTCATACACCTGGCTCAGTTGCTGGTCGGTCTGCAGGGCACTGGTGAAATAGAGTCCGCGCAGCAACAGTGGCGCACCACTGCGACGGGTTTCGGCGAAATGCTGGAGAAATTGCTCGAGCACGCCCGACAGCTCGGCGAAATAGTTGGGGAAGTTCAGCAGCGCGCTATTGGCATCGGCGCCCAACGCAATCATCTGGGCATCGACGTGGCGACGGATATGGCTGTGCAGGTTGGCCAGCTTGGCATCCAGCACCGGACGCAGGCCCTGGTTGCGGATCTCCGACAAACCGAAGGTCATGCCCAGCGGTTGTTGCCGTTCGTTCAGGTCCAGGCCTTCAAACGCCTGGCTGAACCCCGGCAGCTGATCAGTCTTGCTCAGCATCAGGTAAATCGGCGGGTTGGCCTCCAGGCAATCGTTGTATTCCTCGATGCGCGAGACCAGTTGTGCGGCGAGCTCGTTGCGCTCGGCAGCACTGCACGCCAGCAGTTCCGGCAGGCTCACCACCAACACCAGACCATTGACCGCGGCCTTGCTGCGTTGTTTTTTCAGCATGCGCAGGAAAGCGGCGAATTCGCTGGCCGACGGGTCGTCCCGCAGATAACGGCCGGCCGTATCGATCATCACGGCCTCAGGGCTGAAATACCAATCGCAGTGTTGCGTACCGCTTTCGGTGTCGTTGGCACTGCTGGCAATGTTCGCCGACAGCCCCGAGCGGGTCAGCAATGAGGTCTTGCCCGCGGCCGACATGCCGATGACCAGGTACCACGGCAAATCGTAAAGCGCCGACGAACCGCCGCCGCCAGCCGAACGATCAGCGCGCAGCATGGCGATGGCGTGCTTGAGCCGCTCGCGCAGCACTTGCTGATCTCGGAACTCACCGGTGGAATTGAGCGACCGGTCGACTTCGATCTGCACCAGGTTTTCGAGGTTGTGTTCAGCCCGGATACGCTTGTACTGACGCAGCACAATGATCAGCAGGTAAAAGGCGCTGACGATCGCCATCGTCTCCAGCGCATAACCGCGCAGCCAACTCACCCGCGGGGCCACGAACCAGCTGACCGCCAGGCTGATCAGCCACAGGACGGGGATGAGAAACCAAAAACTTTTCAACAAACGCAATAATGTCTTCATGTCTTCCTGACTCGGTTACCTGACCTGTGCTCAGGCACTGAACAGCTGGCTGATTTGTTCGGACAGCGCGGCGACTTCTTTGCCCAGCAGCCAGTCCAGCGTCAGGTAAACACCTGCGCAGACCAGCGCAATCAGCGCCAGGTAGAGCCAAAGCGGAACTTCATGACGCAGCATCTGCGAAACCTGGTCTGGCAGTGCCCAGTCGGGCGAGAGTGCCTTGGGCGTCTTGCGAAACCGCGCGATGTCCTGGCCCAGGGTATTGGCCAGGTAACGCAATTGGTCCTTTTGCCCGATGCTGAATTTGCCTTCGAAACCCAATGCCAGGCACAGGTGGTAAACCTCGAGTACATCGAGGTTCTGTTTGACGTCGCCGCGCAACGAATCGATTTTTTCGAAGAAACCTTCACCGGCCAGGTGCACGCCGAAGTAGCGGAATTGCAACGGCTGCAATTCAAAGTGGCGGCGCAACTCGTTGTCGCCGGAGCGCAGCACGCTTTCATCGAGGAACGCACACAGCGCGTACTGGGTGTCTTTGACCTGTTCAACGCTGTAGTCGGCACTGCGCGCTTCACGCTCCAGTGTCTTGAAGAAAGCGTCGACGCTCGCTTCAAAGGCGCTGACCGAGGTCACTTGCCGACCCTTGCGCACGATCAGCGCCATGCTGATGAAATCCTGCACCAGGTCTTTGAGCGTCGGTTTTTCGCTGGCAGCCGCAACGGCGCCTTGCAGTACGGCTTCGGTCATTTGAGTACCGCCATCAGTTCAAGCTTGAGGTTGGTGAACGCGCTGGGCGCATAGAAAGAAATGGCCTGGGCACTCATCATGCGTTCGTAGACCCGGCCATGGGGCTCGATGGAGAAATAGTGATTGTCCAGTCGCACCGGGATCGCATTGGGCAGGCGCGTCGAGTGGTTGAGCGTGACGCCCGGCATGGCGCTGTTGACCACCACTTCGATGTCCTCCGGCGAGCCGACCTTGAACGCCCGCGGCACCAGTTCCAACAGGCTTGCGCCTGGCATGTCGGCATGCACGGAAATGTAGAAATCCGCCTCTGCCAGCCGTGGATCGTGCAACTGCCCTTGCCAGTACGAGGGCTTGGTCTGCGTCAGGTTGATCACCACGCACTGGTTCGGCACGACGTTGTCGAGCAGCACGCGAATCATTTCGTCGAGCTTGACCAGCGAGGCCGCCGGGTCGTGGTGGTCGTACTCGGGAATGTCGTTGAGCTGCGTATCCAGCGAAAACGTCAACAGGCCGCCGGCGAGTTCGGCCAGGAACAGGTACAAACGTTCGGGATGCAAACGCGGGTGCGCGAGCAAATGCGCCAGGCTCGGGTGGGCGCGGTTCACCGTGTTAAGCAGCCAGAACAGGGTCACGTCGCTGGAACCGAACTCGGCGATCTGGTCCGCGCGCTCGCGACGGCGACCGGACAACGCCTTGCTCTTGGATTGCAATGCACCGAGCAGACGCTTGCCCAGCCCGACCAGGGTGTCGTGGGTGCCCAGGTGCAGCGTCGGGTGCACAAAATGCCCGTCGAGGTTGAAGCCGCCGATGTTGTTGCGTGACAGCCGGGCAATCGGGCACCAGGTGTAGCCATCAAGGTTGTCGCCGTCGATCAGCATCACCACGTTCAGGCGCAGGCTGGTGATTTCGTTTTCCAGGTCGCCTTCGTTGAGGTCCGGCAGGGTGTCGAACTGCTTGCGAAAGCGTCGTCCGGTCTTTTGTTCCTGGCCCTCTTCAACGTAATTCAGGCCGAAGGGCTCTGGCAGTTTCAGCGCGGCGTAGACCTTCAGGTCGTTTCCCTTGAGCAGGTCTTTCAAGTCACGGGCCGCGGGCAGCGGATCATGCTGCGGCGCGTCGAACAGGCTGCCGTCGGGAAACACCAGCTTCAGCCGTTTGAGCTGCAAGGAACCGGTGGCGAGGGCTTCCTCGTCCACTTCCAGCAACTGCACGCCCCAGTGAAAGGGCGTATTGCGCAGCGTCGCCTGCGCCAGCTGATGCTGGTGGAACTCATCCTGATACTGGAAATGTTGTGGCAAAAGGAACATGCCTTCGGACCACATCACCCGGCTTTGCTTACTCATTGAGCGCCTTCCAAAAATGAATTCAATTTCGAGTCCAGCGCTTTTTGCGCGGAACTGGCCGCTTTGTCCTGGGCCTTTTCGATCACGACGTCCTCAACCCGTTCGGCCAGCGTCGGCTGGACCTGCTGGTCGGGCAGGGTGTAGGCCTTGGCGAGCTGCTCTTCGGTCTTGGGTTTGTTCAGCACGTCGACGCCGCTGACGGCGGACACCGTGTTGTTGTCCACCAGCACCCGCAGGCCATCGGAAGAGAACCAGATGCCGTCCTTGCGCAACGAATTGGCGTCAAACGCGACCTTCCAGCGGCTGTTTTCCTCCGAGCGGAAAAAAGCCGCGACGCCGACATAACCTGCGGCTTTGTTCAGTGGCCACTTGTCGACCTGACCCATACCCGGCAGCAAAGTGATTTCACGGTTCTCGATCAGGGTATTGCCGAGGGCTTTTTGCGGGTCGTCCCACAACGAATCCGCGTCAACCGATGAAAAGCGCTCCAGAGAAGTCAGCTGGTAGACCCGCAGCACCACCGAAAGCGGTTTGCCGGAGGCGTCGGGGTTGAGCTGGTTGCCGCCGTCGGACGTCAGGATGACTTTTTCGCTGTCATCGAACAGCATGTCGCCGGCCCACGTGTCGTCGACCCGCTTGCCGACCCGGTCGGTGACGCCACACGCCGTCAGCGCCAGCATCACCGCCACCGCCGTCAGGCATTTAGCCAATGCCGTTTTCGCGGGCTGCTTCCCTGTTTGTCTGTTATCCATGACCGCTACCTGTAAATGCTCGATCAGCACAGGCGATAGGCGAAGTCGCCGTCGCTGCCCAATTCGATGTTCAAACTCTGGATCGGTTTGTCCTGCGCCATTCGCTCCAGTACCCGCTGCGCGAGTTCCGGCATCAGGGTCTTGGACAAAATGTTGTCGATGTTGCGGGCGCCGCTGTCGACTTCCGTGCAGCGCGAGGCAATGGCTTTGACCAGCGCCTCGTCATAGCTCAGGACGGCCTGATGATTTCGCTCGAAGCGCTGGCGAATGCGCTCCAGCTTGAGTGCGACGATGCGCTCCAGAATCGCGTCCTTGACCGGGTAGTACGGGACGATGGTCAGGCGGCCGAGGAAGGCTGGCTTGAATACCTGATTCAGCTCGTCACGCAGTCCTTCGACGATGGCTTCGGGCGTCGGTTGCGGCTGGGCATTGAGGCACCACTGCATGATGCGGTCGGTGCCGGTGTTGGACGTGAGGATGATCACGGTATTGCGGAAATTGATCTCGCGACCCTCACCGTCATCCAATACGCCTTTGTCGAACACCTGGAAAAACAGTTCGAGCACGTCCGGGTGGGCCTTTTCCACTTCATCGAGCAGCACCACGCTGTACGGCTTGCGCCGCACGGCTTCGGTCAACACACCACCCTCGCCATAACCGACATAACCCGGCGGCGAGCCCTTGAGGCTGGAGACCGTGTGGGCCTCCTGGTATTCGGACATATTGATAGTGATGACGTTACGCTCACCGCCGTACAGGGTGTCCGCCAGCGCCAGTGCGGTTTCGGTCTTGCCGACGCCGCTCGGGCCGAGCAACAGGAACACGCCGATCGGTTTGTTCGGGTCTTCCATGCGGGCGCGGGAAATCTTGATGCGCTTGCCGATTTCATGCAGCGCGTGGTCTTGTCCGAGTACCCGCTCAGCCAGCAGTGCAGGCAGGCGCTGCACGGTTTCGATTTCGTCGCGCAGCATCTTGCCCAAGGGAATGCCGGTCCAGCCGGAAATCACTTCACCGATGGTGCCGCCATCCACCAGGGCATGCACCAGCGGTTGCTCGCCCTGGACGCTGGCCAGTTCGGCGCGTACGGCGGCAATCTCAATGGCATCGGGTGATTGATTCTCGGGGTGGCTGAGGGCACCGAGTTGCTCCACCAGTTGCAGCTCGCGTTGCCATTGTTGTTCGAGGGCGTCGCGGGTCTGCTGCTCACTCTGCAACTCGGCATTGAGGGCGGTCAGGCGTCGGGCGTGGTCGCTGCCTTTGGCGGCTTCCTGCTCCAGGACCGAAATTTCCGCCTGCAAGTTGTCGATCTGACGCTTGCAGTCTTCCAGCGGTCCCGGCTGCGCCGATTGCCCCAAGGCAACCCGTGCGCAAGCGGTGTCCAGCACACTGACGGCTTTGTCCGGCAACTGGCGCCCGGTGATGTAGCGATTGGACAGGCGCACGGCCTGCACCAGTGCTTCGTCCATCACCGTGACGTTGTGGTGCTCCTGCATCTTCGCCAGCAAGCCGCGCAGCATGTGGATCGCCTTGTCTTCGTCCGGCTCTTCGACCTTCACCACCTGGAAACGGCGGGCGAGGGCGGCATCCTTCTCGAAGTACTTCTTGTACTCGGCCCAGGTGGTCGCCGCGATGGTGCGCAGTTCGCCGCGAGCCAGGGCTGGCTTGAGCAGGTTGGCGGCATCGTTCTGCCCGGCCTGACCGCCCGAACCGATCAGGGTGTGGGCTTCGTCGATGAACAGAATGATCGGATGCAGGCTGCGCTTGGTTTCTTCGATGACCGACTTGAGGCGGTTTTCGAACTCGCCTTTCACGCCGGCTCCGGCCTGCAACAAGCCCAGGTCGAGGGTGTGGATGGCAACGCCTTTGAGTACCGACGGCACGTCACCTTGAATGATGCGCAGCGCCAGGCCTTCGACCACGGCGGTTTTGCCGACGCCGGCTTCACCGGTCAGGATCGGATTGTTCTGGCGGCGGCGGGTCAGGATGTCGACCATCTGCCGCACTTCGAACTCCCGGCCCAGCACCGGGTCGATCCGGCCTTCGCGAGCGCTTTGCGTGAGATTGATGGTGTACTGATCGAGGGCCGGCGTCTTGCCGTTGCCTTTAACCGGGCTGCTGCTCACACCGCCAGTGGTGTCCAGTGGTTTGGCCTGTTGCGACTCGGCGCTGCCTTCTACCAACGCGTTGAGATTCACGCGCAGATCGTCGGCGTTGATCTTCTCCAGCTCGGCCGCACCCGCGATCACCACCCGGCGCAGCTCGTCGTCATCGAGCAAGGCCTGCAGCAGATGACCGGTGCGGATCTGTGCCTGGCCGAACTCGATGGACGCCAGGACCCACGCCTGCTCGATCATGCGAGTCAGGTGCGGGGACAGTGCCGGGGTGCGAGAATTGCCTTTTTTGAAAGTCCCCAGTGCCGTCACCAATTGCGCCTGCAAGCGCTCGGGCACCACATCGTAATGACGCAGGATCGCCGGCAGGTCGTTATCGCTGCTGTCGAGCAACTGCAACAACAGATGCTCGACTTCAACGTCGTAGTGGTGTTCCGACAGACAAAGCGCCGCGGCGCTCTCGGTGGCAGTGCGGCTGGTGTCGTTCAGCTTGGCGAACAGGGACTTCAGGTTCACAGGGAGACCCCATCAAAAGGAATGTGGAAGAGCGCGCAACGGGAGGGTTCCACGTCGACGCCTGGTCGTTTGAGCCAGCCGAGCCGGCCCAGTGAGACGTTGCCCTGGCGACCAAGGCGGGCGACGGGTACGGCTTGGGTCTTGAGCTTGGGCGCCAGTTGGAAGTCGAGTTCCGCACCGACATAGAAACGCACCAGTTCGAGCAATTTCTGGTAGTCGACGGCGCCTGGCTGCAAGCGTTGATAGTCGGCCAGTTCCAGTGGTGCGGTTTCGATGCGCACGCACGACTGGTAATCCCAGACCCGGTTACCGGCGACCGCGCTTTGCCCTAGCACGGCGTTCTTGCGGCCCAGTTGCGTGCATTGGCTGGCTTCGAGCTTCAGCCAGCGACCGGCGAACGGCTTGACCTTGAACGGCAGCGAAAAATAGAAGCTGAGCATCACTTCCAGGTTCAACGCATTGCGTGGTTTCTGGGCGAACAGGCCGGAGAAATAGCTGAACAGTTCGCGGCGCAGGGGCGAGCCTTGTTTGTCGAATTTCTGTTTCTGCGCCTCCGGGCCGAAGCCCACCAGGTTGAGCAGATAGCGGTCGAAATCCGAGCTGCCGTTGCGTTCGTACTCGATGTAAAACTTGTACTTTTGCCAGGCCTCGTAAAACAGCGTGGTCATGCGGTGCGAAAAGATGTCGAGGAAGGCGTGCGCTGCATCATCCCGATACTGGATGTGTCGCTCGATCAACAGCTCGGTGTATGGGCGCGGCAACACACCCGACGGCCCCACCAGTCCCATGAACGTGACTTGCACCTCGGACAGCGGCAGGCCAGCCACGGACACCTTGCCTTCGCGCTCAAACTGCAAGTCGCTGACTTCACTGGCCGGGAAGTTGAGCGACAGCTGCGAGCGAAAACGCAAAGGGTCTTCGTGCGGACGGGTTTGCAGGTCCATGCGCCCGGTTCTGCTGTAATGCAGGCGAAGCAAGCGCACCAATTGGAAAAACTCGAATCGGTGCGGCTCAGCCCGTGCCTGGTCAATCAGACCAGAGGTTGATCGCCGGTTCGCGGTGGCCATTGGACGACTCTCTTTTCGCGCTGCAAGGTGCGAAGGGTTAATTGGGTAAAACTGTTCATGGAGCAGTACTGACCAAAGAAGTGGTCGAGCACCATGCCGAACAAAAACACACCGCTGCCGGTGTATTGGCTTTCATCGAAATTGAGGGTGATACCGACGCCTCGAACGAAGTTCGGCCGTGGGTGACCGATGCGTGCAACGACCGGTTCGCTGCTCACCGAGACGATGCCGTTGATCTGTTTGCGGATCGCCGACACGTTTCGGTAGTTGTAGAGCGACAGCAGCTCCAGCAGCACTTCGCGGCCACGGGACACCAGTGACATGTGGTTCAGCGACAGGTGCGAAATCAGTCGCCAGATCACCCCGTTGCCCAGCGGTACACGAACAGTGGCGGTGGGTTTGCGCAGGCAGCGGATGTCCTTGATCACCGAGTTGCCGGGGATATTGAAATCGCCGCGCTCGCCACCGAAAGGCAGCATCAGGGGCAAGTCGCGGTTGCTGCAGGTCAGGCGGATGCTCAACGTATCGTTATTGGCCTCCAGCAAACCCAATTCGCGATCCACCACGCGGATAAACACGTTCGAGCCATCGCGCTGGCCGAACTGCACGGCGCGGCGCCGGGCAATCCAGAAACTTTGGCCGGAACCTTGATCGCCACGGGGTTCGAAAAACGGATGGCAAGTGCCGACCTGATCGATACCGCCGACCTTGCGCACGCGCCGTACGCGATCGATCGACACCACTTCGGCCGAGCTTTGCAGGCGCACATCCGGCGTCACCGCGTACTCGTGCTGAGCGTGGGTCAACTTGATTGGCTCGGCCTGCTGGCGGAACAGGTTGATGATCGGCGTGCAGTTGAGCTTGAAGTTATTACGCCCGATATTTTGCGTCAGACGCGCCAGGCGATCGCTGAGGTCGTAGTCGGAAAAGTAGAAGTTGACCTCGACTTTCTCGATCTCCTTGCCCGCCAGAATGCGCGCGAACCCAGACAGGTCGAAGAACATGAACTTGTCGGGGAAGGTGAAGTATTCGTGCAGCAAGCGATAACCGAGGAACGAGCGCTCCGAGTAATCCACCAACCCTTCGTCCAGACCGTAACCGACAGCTTTCAGCGCGTTGGCCGGCAAGACCACCTCGCGGCTGCGCCCCTGATCCTCGAAGCTCAACGTGGCCTTGGCCAGGTTGTTGAACAGCAGCTCGTACAGTTGCAGCATCAACGTGCTTTCGCCGTCGAGGAAAAACCGCAGGCTGTCGAGTTCCATCTTGCCGAACATCACATCGGAGGTCGCTGTCAGGCCGATGCGCAAGCGGGCGACCAGGTCGGCGCTGTGGCCGTTGAATGCCGAGCGCTCCATCTCGATGAACGACGCCTGCTGCACGGCTATTGGCCACAACTCGACCGGGTAGCAGGTGCGGAATTTACACACCACGCCATCGATCGGGTTGGCACTGAGCTCGGTATGCCGGGGCACACGGAACGCTTCGGTGACCTTTTCCTGTTTGCCCAGGTTGAACTCGACGATCGACATCGACGGGGTAGGGCGCAGGTAATGCGGGTACAGCACTTCGAGAAACGATTCGACGATTTCCGGCAGCTCATCGTCGAGTTTTTTGTGCACCCGCGCAGAGAGAAACGAGAACGCTTCGATCAAGCGCTCGGTGTGCGGGTCTTCGCAGTTATCGCCCTCGATGAGCAACCGCGAAGCGATTTTCGGATACTGGCTCGCAAACTCCTGGCCCAAAAAGCGCAGGTGCGACAGTTCCTTTTCGTAATAGGGCAGCAGATCGTCGAGCATCAGTTGAGGTTCTGCACTTTGTATTCCTGGGTGTTGACCTGCAGCACCGCGTCGAAGGACACCTGACGGGTGATGTCTTGCAGGCGCAGGACCGCGTCCACGCGAAAGGTCAGCATGCGTTGGCCGGTCTGTTGTGCGAGCAGCTGGACTTTTACGCTGCGAAAGCGCCGGTCGCCGACCGTGATCGCCTTCTCCAGCTGCCGCTGGATCAACAGGCGATCTTTCGGATCAAGCACGCTGCGACTGGTGAAGTCCGGCATGCCGTAGTCAAGGATGGTGCCGCCCAGATTGACGAAACCGTCCAGCTCGCTGGCGACCAGGGACTGGCGCGTGTTGACCAGAATCTCCAGGTCGCGAACGATGCTGGCCTTGTAATCGGCCAGCGAACACAAGCGTTGCGATGACGCTTCGATGGACTGATGCGGACGATCGTCCAGCAATCGGTCCAGCAGTGATGGCAACAGCTTGTGTTGACTCGTCATATCGCCTTCCTGGCAAAGTGTTCGATCAGCCGCGGGTCGATTGCGGCAATTCAGCAACCAGACGCAACGATGCAGTCAGTTCGTCCAGTTGATAGTGCGGGCGCAGGTACGTCACAGCCTTGTAGACGCCCGGCTTGCCCGGCACCTCGAACACTTCGGCACGCGCTTCGCGCAATGGGAACTTGGCCTTGGCTTCCTGGCTCGCGGTGTCGTCCAGCAACACGTAGCTGGAAAGCCACTTGTTGAGGAACAGTTCGACGTCCTTGCGCGAGGCGAAGCTGCCGATCTTGTCGCGCATGATCGCCTTCATGTAGTGCGCGATGCGCGAAGTGGCGAAGATGTACTGCAATTGCGCGGAAAGCCGGGCGTTGGCGTTGGCGATATCGGTGTTGTACTGCTTCTGTTTCTGCGCCGACTGGGTGCCGAAGAACGCGGCGTAGTCGGTGCCTTTGCAGTGCACCAGCGGAATGAAACCGAGGTCCGACAGCTCTTTCTCGCGGCGGTCGGTGATGGCAATCTCGGTGGGGCACTTGAGGGCGATTTCACCGTCATCGGTCTTGAATGTGTGGGTCGGCAAACCTTCAACCAGACCACCACCCTCGACACCACGAATTGCCACGCACCAGCCGTAACGGGAGAACGCATCAGTGACCCGAGTGCCCAGTGCGTAGGCGGCGTTCATCCACAGGTACTTGTTGTGGTCGCGTCCGTCGACGCTTTCGACGAAGTTGAATTCCTCGACCGGCGTGGTATCCGGGCCATACGGCAGGCGACCGAGCACGTGGGGCAGGGTCAGGCCGACATAGCGCGAGTCTTCGGAGGCGCGGAACGACTTCCACTTGGCGTATTCGACGGTGTCGAAAATCTTCGCCAGATCCCGTGGCCCGGACATGTCGGTAAACGAATCCCAGCCGAACAGTTCAGGCGAGGCTGCCGAGATGAACGGCGCGTGGGCGGCGGCGGCGACATGGGAAATCTCTTCAAGCAGGTACATGTCTTCCGGGCTGCGGTTGAACTCGTAGTCACCCAGCAGCATGCCGAACGGTGCACCGCCGAAGGTGCCGTACTCTTCTTCGTAGATCTTCTTGAAAAGCGCGCTCTGGTCGAATTCAGAAGCGGCCTTGAGATCACGCACCAGGTCTTTCTTCGACGCGTTGAGCAAGTGAATCTTCAGCGTGGTGCTGGTTTCGGTCTGGTCGACCTGATACTTCAGGCCACGCCAGGACGCTTCCAGCTGCTGGAATTCACTGGCGTGCATGATCTCGTTCATCTGCTCGGAAAGCATCGCGTCGATCTCGGCGATACGCGCATCGAGCACGGCGATCAGGTCCTTGCTCGGCGTCATTTCGCCTTCAAGGATCTGGTTGACCAACTCGCCAATCAGGTCGCGGGTGCGGGTGCGCTCGGTCTCGGAGCGGGCCACGCGGCTTTGCGAAATGATGCTGTCGAGCAGCGAGGATTGCGCGGTGAAGTTTTCCACTTCAACCAGTTCGCTGTCCTGTTGAGTCACGGTTTGCTTGTCGTTCATCGTCAGGCTCCTACGCTTTGCCGTCGGTGGCTGGAACGGCGGCTTCGCGCCCGAATTCCTTGCCCAGGGTTTTCAGCTTCTCGGTGTTCTGCAACACGTCCATCAACAGCTCTTCGAGCTTGTCGTTACCACCCATCTTGTTGCGCAGGTCCGCCAGCTTGTTGCGCACGTCCAGCAGCTTGCGCAGCGGCTCGACCTGCTTGACCACGTTCTGCGGTTCGAAATCTTCAAGGGCGTTGAAGTTGAGCTCGACGCCCAGTTGTGTACCGTTTTTCGCCAGCGTGTTGTCGACGCGGTAGGTCAGGCGCGGCTTGATGCCCTTGAGCACACCGTTGAAATTGTCGCGGTCGATGAAAATGAACTTGCGGTCCTTGAGCTTCGGCAGCGGCTCCAGCGGGTTGCCGGAGAAATCGCCCAGCACACCGACGACAAAGGGCAGCTCTTTCTTTTCCTGAGCGTCACCGATATCCACGTCATAGGTGATATGGACCCGAGGCGCGCGGACGCGGTCGAGTTTGTGCTGGGTACTTTCCTTCTTCGCCATCGTGATCTCCTGTGCGAACAATTCGCTGCAAGTCGTGTGCGTGTCGGTTCAATGGGTGGCCGAGCGCGTTACATTCCTTCGATCGTCAGCAGCAGGCGCTGACGGATTTCATCGTTCATGTCCATGATGTTTTCAAAGCCCACCAACTCTTCGAAGCTGGTGTTGCCGGCGATCTGGGTGCTGCTGCGGATCACGGCCTCGTCGGGCAACTGCGAGCGAACCGGCGAGCTGATCACGCAGAAGGGCAGGTCGCCGAATTCCTTCAAGCGTTCGAACGTGACGGGAAAGCGCAAGCCTTCGAGCAGGCGGCTGATGCCGGGCGACTTGCTCAGGCAGTAGAACAGCACCAGGTAATGCACCACGAAGCGGTACAACTCGGCGCTGCTGCGATTGGGGTCTTTGATGATGGCGCGGAAGCGGGCCAGGTCGAACGAACTGAAGCCGACCACCCAGCGTACGGGGCTGGTGATGCGAATGCTTTGACCGTTTGCGCTCAGTACCTTGTCGTACTCCAGCGCAAACAATTGCGGGGTAGTACTGAGCAGGTTGAGGGGGACTTCGAGCTCATTGACCAGCTGGAACGGAGCGGCCGAGCCGATGCGGTCGTAGAGCTCCTTGAGCTCCTTGAAATGGTGCTGGGTCTCGCGCCCGCTGCTGCGTTGCGCACCCTGCAGGTACTCACCGAAAAACGTCTGCGGACGAATCAGCAAAGCCAGGGTCGCCAGATAATCCGCGGCCTGCGCCTTCAGCGCATCGGAAATGGCCCGGGTCTGGCTTCGCAGCTTGATCAATGCTTCAACATCAAAAAACGCTTGAGTCATCGGTACATCGTCCTTGAACACTCCACGCCTCCCTGGCTTAAAAAAACCGGTGCATGTCGAGTGGTTTGATTTCCCATGGACATTCGTCCACGAGAGGTAATTGCTGATGTCGGTCATCAAAAAAACACACTGCCGGAACCAACCGGGAGTGTGATGCTGGCATATGGATATTGAGTTGCCAGTAACGCCGTGTATGGCAACACGTCGTATCGAAAAGTTCATTCGGCGGCGGATTTTTTCTCGTTTTTGTTACACACCGCAATGATGCCTTCTTGCCACTATTTGCTGGATGTGTCTGTCAGACAGTTCCGAAAGTCAGTCAATTCAATGGTTTCAGAGGGGTTGTGGATCCAATTTTTAATCGAAAATATTTTAAAAAAGGTGAAGCGGTTCACCTAATACCCACTTGAGTGGCCGTTGACGAAAAAATTGCAGGACGAGTGTCATATAGCCGTCAACGAAGTGATGGCATCTCAGGATGTCGGGATATACAAGGCGGCCTCTCCATGGCTGAACAAGTGTTCGGGCAATATCGCGTTACATACCGTCGATATTTCTGTATAACGCGCCAAGTACGACTGCACTCAGTAACTTTCAGGTCGGGCCATACAATTGCGTGAAGGCTTTCGCGCCTTCGTGGGCTGGCATTTCCGGACGGTCGGAGCAGACATGATCGTCATGTTCTACGAGCCGATGGAAGGTTTGGTGCTATTCACCTTCGATTACAGTTGAATTCCATGAATAAGGCCGAACCGCAATCTCTTGTCGTCAGAGTCAAAAAGTATCTCGCGATTATCTTTTTGCTCTGCCTTCTAGGCGTTTCCATCTATGCGTACCTGCACAAACCAGAGTTTCCTGCTGAGATAGTCCTGAAGCAAGACTTCATTCCGGGACAGTCGATCTACATCGTTCAAGATGCCAGGGATGCAGATGAACCCAAAAGCCTGAGGTTCTACGTCAACAATGACGGCGGTAGGAATAATGAGACGATGAAGGTGCGCCTCGGCAAGACCCCGCCCTTCCTGGTCTCGGAAACTGACTTGAAAGACGTGGTAATCCAGCGTGTCTCCAACGGCCTGCACATCAAACTCAAAGGCGCAGTCTCGAACTACCAGAGCAACCTTTACCTTGAAGACGGCGACACTTACACCACGTTTCGTGTAAGCCTTGAGCAAGTCGAAACGCGACCGCCCTTGCCGAGTGGTCGGTAGGCTTACTTCAGCGAGGCAATCACTGCGCAGACAACCGCAATCGCCAGCGCCGGCCACTGCATTGGCAAATCGATGATACTGGTTGCTGGCGGGGACTGGTCGTATTGATGGCGTGCCTGCTGCCATTCTCGTTGCGCATGCTCAAGCTGGCGAACAGGGCGGCGATGTTGCTGGCGTCCGAGCGCTTGGTATTTGCGAACTTGAAGGCGCCATTGCTGATCGGCACATCGCCGATTTTGGCCTGCATTTTGGTGATTATGTAGGTTTCGGATTACTGTTCTATTTTTCTTCCATCTGGGTTTTTAGTCGACGTAGCGTAGGGGATTCTCCTCCGATCAGTTCGATTTTAAATTCCGCAAAAGCTAGCTCAAGTTCTGCGTATTGCTGCAAGCCGTCTTCAGTGAACAAGTAGCATCCAGGGATATCCCGCCACTCCAAAGGTGTGCGGATTCGGCCTCGTTCAGCCCGGTCCATCAGGGGCGCCAGCTCTAGATCCAGTTGAGCTACAGCAGGGTCCTCTGCCATCAATGCATCGATGGTCGACCGTAGCCTCAGAGTTTTTTCTTTCAGTTTTTCGATATCCATGGGAACGGATTTTTCCGTATTGGATTACTGGCCACAATGATGTCTGATTGCCACTACTTGTGGGATATGTCTGTCAGGTAATTCTGAAATTCAGCCAATTCAGTGATTTCGACGACGTAGTGGATCAAGTATTTAATCCATATCTATGTGAAGCCGGTTCAATATTGAAGGCTAACAAGCAATTCGGAGGCGATGAGTGATGTGCTAGCATTTCGACATATGATTTCCTGAGAAAAAATACCTGCTTGACACTTGGTGTTGCATAGGTGTTTCCTTTCGCACGTGCTCAGATGACGATTGAAAAATGTGATGCAGTTCTATTTTTGTTGAAGTCCTTCGGCACTTTTTCCGCAGGGTGGTTGTCGCACCCACGGGTCATTTTCCGCCGTTTGTGATTCAGGAAGACAATTGAAACAGCGGTTTTTTCGTGATGGTTGATGGGGCAATGCTCTTCGGGCGGAGTATGGCCCAAGAAAGATTGGTCAGTTATTGCACGGAGCAGGTTTTGCCGAAGATCTTTTCGGGAAGGCGGTATTAGGAGAAAGGAACATGGACGAAAGGTTTTTACCCTGCACAGTGGCGAACCCCCGTGGCACACGATCACAAGCTGGATTGATTGGCGGCGGTAGGCTTCCGTTTCCCAGCGAACTCGCCTCGCGGGCTATTCCTGCACCGCCAAATTTTGCCGGTTACTACGCGACCAACGATTACAACGCGGCGATGTTTCTTGCCCATGAACTGGCTTCGCCCGAATTGGAAATGTCGCCGAGTGAGGCGCAAGAGTCCTTGCAGTTACTGCGCTCGTTAATCAGGAATTTGTCTTCGGCGAAGGACGTTTCCGTCGAAGCGCTGCAAGAATTACAGAAAACCGCAGCGGCCATCCCGGAGATAGGCTCTTTGTTGTTTTCTCCAGCCAACTTGCCTGGCACGTTGGTCAGTGCAGGCACCAGCGTAGCTGCATTTTCCAAGTCGAAGTCGGTTGTAGACTTGCTGGATCTCTCCGCGGCCGACAAGAAAAAACTGATCAAGTGGGCCAATAGTCGGGGCACAGCGAACTCGATCTCGGCTAAGAAAGCCTTCAAAGGCAGGATAAAACTGATTCGGGTTGCAGGGCAGTTGCACTTCGAGGTGCCGATTACTGCTCAGGCACAAAGTTACAAGGTGCTCGGTCGGGTTGGAGGGCAAGTTGCTAATCTTCCGGCTTATGGAACAAAAACTGCACTGAGTAAGCGTGCAATGTTGCATGCCGGAGGAGCGGCAGGCGGACTAAAATTCATGACGGGTAATACGGTGGGTGTGGCGCTAGCCATTGGGCCGCAGGCTTATCTGGATTATACAAGTTCGACTTCAATGGAAGAGTTTTATAGGGAGTCTGCATATAGCCAGCCTACTAACGTAGCGGCGTTCGCCAGTGGTGTATTAGTGAGTTTTTTTATGGGGTCTTCGCTGGTTGCAGCTCCATTGGTAATAGTGTTGTTGGTTGGTTGGGGTGCTGGTCTGGCAGTTCAATATTATATGGGTAAGTCCGGCGCTGATAAAAAGATTGGTGGTTCAATAAATAAGTTGATTGATCATGCTTTTTGATCCTGCTGTAGATACGGTGAAAACTGGTCCGTGGGTTGTTTTTCTTATGGTTGTGTTTTTTGGTATGTTTGGTCCGCCAGGAGTGCCATATTATTGGTCTATATATTGTGTTGTAGTGGTTTTTTTCTTGCTCATAACTCTTTTTTTGGTTGGGGCTTGTGAGCGATATGTGTTTTTTGTTGTGATGATATTTTTCACTGGTGTCGGCATAATGGGTTTTTTGTTTTCTAGTGTTTTGTATTTGGTTGTCTCGGATTTTTTTGGAGAGGGGAGTTTTAAATCGATCGCTATTGGACTGTCGCCCTTGATTTTGATTTCTTTGGCGGTAGCGATTGCTGCTTATGGTAGAAGTCATTTATCAAGCTTTAGACTTGAAGGCAATAAAGTGGCTTTTAAGGTCGAGAGCCGAGAGAAGTATAGTGCAGGTTTTCTGGCAGGGCTTCTTACTCTAACAGGGGGGGGAGTGTTGAAATTAATAGGTTCATTAAATGGTGGTGCGCTTGGGGTTTTAGTCGGTACATCTGGTTGTATAGCTTTAATACTTTACTGTCGGCATACAATCCAAGGTCTTCGCGCGCTGCGACTCCGGGAGCATACAATGCCTACTCCGTACACCTTCATGAGAATCGATGAAATACGCGAAGCCCGCAGTCGTTGGTGGTTGGGGAGATTATTTAAATGGTTGCTTTCTTCGCGTCAGTCTCATGATTGATTCGCAAAATTTAAAGAAGGGTGGGTGGATTGTCTTTTTTTCTGCTGCTCTATTTGGTGCCTTTGGTCCCTCAAATTTGAGCTATTTCTGGTGGGTATATCTATTTTTTATAGTTGCACTGCTAGGTTTTGTTTTGTACGTAATTTATAGCTGTGAACGATTTGTGTTGTATCTGTCGTCACTGTTTTTGCTGGTGGTCGGTATCTTTACTTACCTAGCCTGTACGGTGGCATATCTATCTGCTTCGAGAGTCTTAGGTGGGAACAGTTTGCTTGCTGCACTGGTGGGCTTGTCACCAGCGCTAACAGTGTTTTTAACGGTTGCCACAATACTCTATGGGGAGACGGTTTTTTTTCCTTTCGAGTGCAAAGGGAATAGAGTTGCCGCGCGGGGTAAGGGGCAGAGCAATAAAAGTCATAGTGTTGGATTGGTAGTGGGTGCGGCTGTGCTCACAAGCGGAATATTTTTCAAGTCAGTTGATGCGCAGACAAGCAATGTACTAGCAGTCGTAATCTGCACTGGATGTTCAATAGCTATTTCGATTTTGTCACGTCACAGTATTCGAGGTCTGCGCACGCTTCACATCCAAGAACGAAATATGCCTGCACCCTATACCTTCATGGAAATTGACGAAATACGTGAAGCTCGCAGGCGCTGGTGGTTGAGTAGGTTGTTTAAGTGGTTAACTTCCCTGCGTTCTTCGACGTGATGTGGCGCGGAGTCGAGTGAAATGGTCATGATTGATGCTAAGAATATAAAAAAACAAATTTTTCTAATGTTTATTGGAGTGGCCTTTTTTGGTGCTTTTGGACCCTCAAACTTGAAGTATTTTTGGTGGTGGTATTTTTTTATTGTTGTGGTTGGTTTTGGTTTTAGCCTATATCTAATTTATTGCTGTGAGAGATATATTTTGTTATTGGCGACGGTGTTGTCAGTTGCGATATGTATTTTTCCTTATATTGCTGGTAGTCTGGCGTACTTGATTGTCTCAGATTATTTTGGCAAGGGAGATCCTAGATCTGTAGCTATTGGGATAGCACCGATCACTATAGTGCTTATGATGTTTTTGGTGATTTTTTATAGTAAGGCATCGTTCTTTCCTTTCGAATGCGTAGGCAATAGAGTCGCGCCTCGACCTAAAAGAATTGTGAATTCCAGGAATTATAACCTTGGATTAATTTCCGGTGTATCGACGCTCACAGGCAGTATGTTTCTAAAGTCGGTGGGTGCAGAAACGGGCGGCATGTTTGTGGTGGTAGCCTGCACGGTGCTTTCTGTAATTCTTCTTTTCTACGTACGTCATGGCATCCGCGGTCTCCGCACCCTTCATATCCGTGAGCGCAAAATGCCAACCCCCTTCACCTTCATGCAAATCGACGAAATTCGCGAAGCCCGCAGCCGCTGGTGGCTGGGTCGGTTATTCAAGTGGTTGGGTTCCCTGCGCCAGTCGACAGGTTCCTGACGATCAGAACGTTAATGCGGTGGTTGCCCGAATATTGATTCCAGGAGTTGCACATGACAATGGACCTTTCATCCCTGTTTACCGCACAGAACCGGCGCCTGTTCAAACTGACCATGCCGCTCAAAAGTGGTCAGGAGCTCTTGCTTGAGTCTTTCACCGGACACGAAGGCCTGTCGATGGAGTTTGGTTTCCATTTGGACCTTCTGTCCGATGATGCCAGCGTAAAACTCAAATCCGCCATGGGGCAGTCGGCGACGATAGAGATCGAACTGGCGACGGGCGCAAGTCGTTACATCAACGGGCATGTACTGCGTTTTGGCAGTAATGGCAGCGACGGTGGGATGTGTCGGTATTTCGCGCTGATTGGCTCCTGGCTCAGTTTGCTTGAACAGCGGTTCGACTCGCAGATATTCCAGGACCAAACCGTCGAACAAGTGATCACCCAAGTGTTCAGTCGTTATGAAGGGCTGGCCAAGTTCGAATTTCGTATCAACCGTACGCTCAAACCCCATAGCTATATCACTCAGTATCGGGAAAGTGATCGGCATTTCGTCATGCGCCTGCTGGAGCACGAAGGGCTGTTCTATTACTACGAACATGCTGCCGACAGTCACACGCTGATCATCATGGATGATTCAACCCAGTTGCCTGCGCTGCCAGAGCAGCCACAAGTGCGATTTCACACGGCGTCCATCACAGAGTCGGCGGATTCAATCACTCACTGGAATGCGGTAAGGGAATTGCAGTCGAGCAAGATAGCGGTCCAGACGTTCGATTACCGTCAGCCTCGAAACCGCCTGCCGGTCAGCATGAACAGTCTCAATCAGCAGGGCGATGTACCGGCCTACGAGATTTACGATTTCATGGGCCAGTACACCCATGCAAACTATGACGATGGCGAAGTGTTGGTGCGCAATCGTATCGAGGCTTTGGAGCTCAGGGGCAAGGGATTTTCGGGAAGGAGCAATTGCCGTGCGATGCGCCCGGGCTATACGTTCGAACTCACGCAGCATTACGAACACGATAATGGCTCAGTCGAGGATCGACAATTCTTGCTGACGTGCATCGAGCACTGGGGCAGTAATAATTACCTGTCCGGCGGGCAGGCGGGTTATGCCAACAAGTTTGATTGCGTACGCAAGAAAATCAAGTTCCGACCGCAGCTCGACACGCTGACGCCAACGATTTCCGGCCCGCAAACCGCCATTGTTGTCGGCCCACCTGGCGAGGAAATCTATACCGATGAACTGGGCCGGGTGAAAGTACAGTTTCACTGGGACCGCTACGGCGAGTTCAACGACAAGAGTTCCTGCTGGGTCCGTGTCGCACAGTCCGGCGCCAGTGGCGGTTTCGGCAGTGTCTTGATCCCTCGCGTTGGCGACGAGGTGGTTGTGGCTTTCCTTGATGGAGACCCCGACCGCCCGCTGGTCATGGGCAGTCTCTACAACAGCCAGAACACACCGCCTTGGTCGCTGCCGGCGAACAAGACCCAGAGTGGTTTTTTGACCCGGTCAATGAAAGGTGACGGCGGTACGGCGAACTTCTTCCGCTTCGAAGACAAGGCCGGTGCCGAGCAGATCATCATGCATGCCGAGCGCAACATGGACACCGAGATTGAGGTCGACGAGACCCACAGTGTCGGCAGCAACCGCACGATCACGGTCGGTGGCACGCACACTGAAACGATCAAGAAAGACACGGTGATGAATGTCCAGGAAGGCTCGCTGACGATTCAGGTCGATAACCAGTTCATCCAGGTCAACGCCAAGCAACACATCATTCTTCAGGTGGGGGAGAGCAGCATCATTCTCACGCCGGACGGCATCGAGATCAAAGGCAAGACGATCAACACGGTCAGTACCGGCACGACCCAGATCACCGGTTCCGAGGTCAGGGTCAATGACTGAGGTAGCGGCGCGATGATCAGAACCAGCCTCTACGATCGCATTTCCGAAAAGCGTATTGCGCAAGAGGAAGCTGAACGGCTCGCCCAGCAGAACGCGGTCCCCGTCCAGCCTGAGCCCGAGCCGGAACCCGCGCCTGTGGTGGCGCTGAAAGACACGCCCAGCAGCTTCAGTTTCGCGGGATTCAATCTGGCATTTCCGACGGGTTTTCAATTCCGCGAGATCCAGACCACTGTCGAGCACGAAGGCGAACCGGTCAGCCTGACGATCAAGCGACGTGATGTGCAACAGGGGCAGACCCTGGAGCAACTGTTCGATGCCTCGGTGCAGGCGTTTCGCAAGGAACACCCGGACGTGCGCATCATTCGCCAGCGCGATGTCATCGTGGCCGGTAGTACGGCGAAGTCGGCGGATCTGCATTTCAAGAGCGGCCATGCCGATCGACACGCGCGCCTGGTGGGTGCGCTTGTGCCGGTCGTTGGACGTGAAGATATGCAATGGCTGAGTATCGGTTGCGAGATTGATCCGGCAAGACCCGCGCTCAGTCTCTGGCTGGTTGATTTTGACGGCATGCTCGATGACCTCGCGGCCAGCTGAAATACCCTTTTTTTGAATTCAGGAATTTACATCACATGGATTATGAGTTGCAGGAAGGCAGCATTGCGTTGCCACAGGGTTTCCAGGATCGAACCGTAAACATGTTTGTGCTGGGGGCAAGCATTCCCGCACCATTGAGCATCACCATTTCCCGCGATACTTTGCTGCCCGGCGAGGCGCTCAAAGCCTACGTCGAACGTCAGATCAAGATGCTCGCGTCCAAGCTGCGCGGCTATACGCTACTGGGCAAAAAAGCCGTAGCGCTGTCGACTTCGGCGCCGATCGACGGCGTGCAGATCGATGCGTATTACATGACCGATGGCCGACCGTTCTACCAGCGTCAGGCAGCGTTTCTGATTTCACCGGGACGCGCGATAATCTTTTCCACTACCGCCCAGGCTGATTTCAGCAGTGAGCAGAACCAGAACTGGGTGGACCTGCTGGCGAGCTTTCAGCCTCGCCTGCCGGGCGACTCCGTGACCGACTCCAGCGCTCAGGAGTAACGGTCATGTTCGAAGCCGCAAGGTTTGGTGATGAACTGTCGCACACCAGTGCATTGGGCGGGTTTCTCATCGGCGCAGCACTTGGCATAGCGTTGATCGCTACGGTGGCGATCGCGACGTTTACCTGTGGGTTTGGCGTGGCATTGTTGGCAGGTTTACTGGCAGGCGTCGGAGGTAGCCTGCTCACCGCGGCCGGAGAAAAGATAGGCAGTATGTTTTCTTCACCCGCGGGGACCATTGTCACCGCGTCGCCCAACGTCTTCATCAACAGCCGCAAGGCAGCCCATGTGGAGAAAAGCACCGGCGCCTGCGATAAGCATCCAGGCCCGGTGAAGGTCGCCGAAGGTTCAACCAACGTCTTCATCAACGGTACGGCGGCTGCTCGCAAGGGCGACAAGTTGACCTGCGGTGCTACCCTCTCCAGCGGTTCGGACAATGTTTTCATCGGTGGCGGAACCTACCGCTACCTGCCGGTGGACGATGAAATTCCCGGGTGGCTGCGGACCACGGTCGACATTCTGATGGCGGTTGCCGGCGCGGCGGGCGGTATCGCCCAATTGATCAAGGCCGGGACCCAGGCCGGCATGAAAGCCGTCATGCCCTGCGTCCTGAAATTCACCGCCGGATTCGTCGCCGGTGAGGTGGCGTCGCGTTACGTCGTGGGCCCTGCCATCGAGCGCGCGGTGGGTGGCTTGATCGGCAACCCGGTCGACGCGACTACCGGCCGCAAGGTCATCACCGACGAAACCGACTTCAGCCTGCCGGGCCTGATGCCTATTCAATGGTCGCGGTTCTATGCAAGCGACCTGGGTGTCGACAGCGTACTTGGAAAAGGATGGGTCCTGCCCTGGGAGCAGAGCCTGCGTCGCAGTGGCGCTTTTGTCTATCTCACCGACAATCAGGGGCGCAGCGTTCCGTTCGTGGACGTGCAGCCAGGGGAGCGCATCTACAACCCGCATGAACAGGTGTATCTGGTTTGCACCGAAGGCGGTCACTATCTGCTGCAAACCCTCGACAACACCTTTTTTTACTTCGGCGAAGTCGAAGACGACAACATCCCCGTGGCGCTGCAACGCATTGAAAATGCCCTGGGTCATTTCCTGCATTTCACTCGCACCGCTGAAGGTACGCTCACCGACATCAGCGCCACTGGTGGCGTGCGGGTGCACCTGCATTACGACAACCCGCTGGGTCGCCTCACCGATGTCAGGCGTATAGTCGCCAACGAGGCCGTTGAAACGCTGGTGCAGTACCGTTACGACAAGCACGGCCAGCTCAATGAAGTGATCAATCGCAACGGTGATTCAGTACGCCGTTTCAGCTATGCCGACGGTGTGATGGTCAGTCACAGCAATGCCCTCGGCCTGACCTGCAACTACCGCTGGGAACACATCGATGGCCAGCGGCGCGTGGTGGAGCACTGGACCAGCGATGGCGAACGTTACCTGTTCCGTTACGACAGACAGGCCCGTATTACGTGGGTCACCGATGTGCTCGGGCGCGAAGCCGAGCTTCATTACAACGCCGATCATCGCGTCACCGCCAGCCGCGACTTCGGCGGCGAACACTACGCCATCGATATCGATGACAGCGGCAACATGACTGGCCTGACACTGCCGGATGGCAACAGACTCACGCTCAAGTACGACGAATACTCACGCCTGCTTGAAGAGAGCGACCCGCTCGGGCGCACGATCAAATACCGCTATCACCACCTGACCCCGCTGATCACCCAGGTGGACTACCCCGACGGCAGCACATGGCAGGCCCGCTACGACGACAAAGGCAACCTCATCGCCGAAGTCGACGCCCTCGGTCACACCACCGAATACCTCAACGGCGACGATGGCCTGCCACACACCATCATCGACGCGACCCACAAGTCCAAATACCTGTGGTGGAACACCCTGGCCCAGGTCGAGCGCTTCCAGGATTGCTCGGGTAAAACCACCACATACCGCTTCGACGAGCGCCAGCACCTGGTCGCCGTCACCGACGCGTTGGGCCAGACCACCACGCTGGAACGCAAACCCGACGGCGAAGTGCTGCGCATCCATCACCCGGACGGCAGCGGCGAATCGTTCACCTACAACGCCCTCGGCCAGGTGCTGACGCACACCGACGGCAAAGGCCAGACCACGCGTCTGCTACGCACCGCCCGGGGACTGCCGAGCAGCCGCCAGGACGCCAAGGGCCAGCGCATCCGCTACGAATACGACGCGGCGATTCGCCTGACCGCGTTGATCAACGAAAACAACGCGGCGTACCAGTTCGCCTACGATGCGTCCGACCGGCTGATCGAAGAAAAACGCATCGACAACCTGACCCGGCGCTTCAGCTACAACCTGGGCGGGCATCTGACCCAGGTCGACGAAACCGGCTACGGCGAACGCGGCGAGCGGCCACAACGCCGCACCGAATTCGAGCGCGACAGCATTGGCCGGCTGCTGGCCAAACTCAATGCCGATGCCCGTCAGGATTATGCATATGACGACGGCGATCGCCTGCTGTCGATCCAACGCCTGCCGACCGCGCAGGGCAAGCAACTGGGTGTCAGCGAAGAAACCCTCGAATTCTCCTACGACCTGCTCGGCCGCCTGATCCAGGAGACTACGGCGCAAGGTGCCTTGTCCTACGAGTACGACCCGCTAAGCAACCTCACCACCCTGATGTTGCCTACCGGCCAACACCTCAATCACCTGTACTACGGCAGTGGCCACCTGCACCAACTCAACCTCGACGGCCAGCTCATCAGCGACATCGAGCGCGACGACCTGCACCGCGAAGTCCTGCGCACCCAGGGCGCGCTCACCAGTTGCTTTGGCTACGACGCCATGGGCCGCAAAGCCTGGCAATTCGCCTCTACCTTGCCGGCAGAAAAGCTCTCGCAAATTCACAATCCAGGCATCCAACCTGCGCTGTTGGTCGAACACGCCTACAACCCGATCCACCGCCGCCATCAATACGACCCGGCTGGCGAGT
>NZ_RCNW01000511.1:0-5578 GCF_004307605.1 Pseudomonas sp. Sample_24 | reverse complement strand
GCTTCAAGGAAGCAGAGTGCAAGGAACTGGCCGGCTGGATCTGCGACATCCTGGCAGATCTTTCCAACGAAGCGGTGATCGACGCCGTTCGTGAGAAGGTCAAGGCCATCTGCAAGAAGCTGCCGGTGTACGGCGCTTAATCAGCGTTGCTGAACCGCAGTTGAAAAACCGGCCAGGAAACTGGCCGGTTTTTTTTCGTCGACAAATCAACCTGGTCAGCGCCGCTCTTTATCAAGCTGATCCTGACGCCTTTGCGCTCAAGGCTCGACTGTCGGCTGCGCGAACTTCATGGATAACACATCAGGCAAACCGCCTTCTACCGCATTCAGCAGGGCCTGACCGACACCCGTAATCCCCAGCATCAGCCCCAGGTCCGGGACACTGCCCTCCCCCAAGAAGTCTTCATCGAGGAAGTTATGGAGCACCTGAGAGAGCGCCCCCATGACCCTGGCAATGCCCGGTGCGTTGCCCGTGTCACGGTACTCGCTCAGCAAGCACATGAGATTGCCGAAATCGCCGTGACACAAACTGTAGCCCGAACCCAGCCCCTGTTCCCAAAGGTGGCGCTCACAACGCTCGGCGTCTTGTTCGAGCAAATCCCGGGTGTCGCCATCCAGCGTGCCGCCCATCGTACGTATCAACCAACGTCGGGCAATCAGAATACCCGCGTCGCCATGACACCACTTGATGGTGGACGAAGACCTCGCGTTTTCACGTAAATCAAGCCAGTACCCCTCGACAGTGAGGCGATTTTCAGCCCGTACGTACTGTGCGATCAACTGAGCCAACAGCGGATCGCGGGTCACGTCCCACACCTTGCCCAATGCGTACAGAACACCGGAAATACCATGGGAAAAACCTGTCCACAGCGGCTTGCCCGTGTTTTTTAACAACAACACTCCGTTATCCAGCGTCACTGCCGATTGGATCGATTGCGAGAAACGTTCGATCAGGGGGAGCAATGTCTCACGCTGTTCAAGCTGATAAAGGTTCACCAGTACAGTCACCGCCCCGCACCAGCCATGAATGAAATCGAACTCATCGGCTGTGCTCGGGATATCTGCCAGTTTGCCCAGCAATTCATCGACCTTTGTCTCGTACGTCAGACGACCAGTCATGAGTCGATAATTGACCAACACGTATAAATAGGAGGTCAGGCCGAAATAGGCACTGACCGTCAGTTCACTGGCGAAGTGCCCGTGGGACAGGGCCATGGAGCACAGAATGCGTTCGGCATCCTCCAGATAAGGCAATTCACCGGTGATCCGGTACAGGCTCAAGTAGAAAATCGCCAGGCCGCCCATGCCGTTGTATACACCGCAGCCCATGGGTGAAATGAAATGGCGGCTTGTACGAGGGTGCGTATCCATGAACCTCCAGCCTGCATCGCCTTGCTCACCGTAAATACGCACCTTTGCGATGGCCTCAGCAATCTTCATCGCACAACGCACATACTGCGCCGAGCTCAGGTCTGGCACGACGTTAAGTTGATGTTCGCGGTTCATAGGCAAGGCTTCGCTTGCCACGGGAAACAGGCACATCTGCAATACATGCCTCTGAAAGGCTTTATCGCTTGACGAGAAACTCTCCAGCTTGCGGCGGCAACTGTCGAACGAGTTCTCGATCGCCAGGGAAGCAACAGTCTCGCCATGGGCATTGATCAAGTGGCTGGATAACAATGGCAAGGTGAAACAAGGGATGTCGGTTTTTTTCAGATCCCTGATTTCATGCCGAGGTATCTCATAATCGTTGAGTGTCTCAGGCAAGTCTGACCACAGGGTCGCCAGCAACAACTCCTGTTGAACGCGACACTGAGTAAAACGCGGATGAAGCATCATCGCGATGAAATCCGCATAGCGCTGCGTATTTTTCATCAGGACGCGAGTCTCCAGTGAGGCGGCATGTTGCGCGAGCAGCTCAAGCACGGCTTCCCGAGTGTTCATCAATTCATCGTAGGCGCGCTCGAAACCCAGAAAAAATGCGGCCTGGTGATCAGCGACCGAATGCGTCGTGCCAGCGAAAACCGGCAAGTGCCGGATGACCGGCCGACTGTCGAATTCAACGGATTTCAATCGATAAAAGCGTTGCTCGCGAACCAGCTGTTTTCTCTTCCCCGTGAAGTGCTGCTGGCGGCTAAGACCGCTGTAATCATTGTCTGAATCCGGGGTGTAAGGCACGAAGCCACTTGAAAAAACGGATTGCCCATTGAGCTTGATCGTTTTGAACAGGGCGCGGCTGTGCGCCAATGGCGTTCTCAAATCAATCATGGACGGGGTGAACAAACACTCCAGATCGATCATGACCGGACTGCTGCCGCAGGCAATGATGTTTTCGTAGTGAAAGTCGATGCCGTTCAAGGCGTGGATCACTGCAACCTGGGCGCCCAGACGCTGAAAAAAAATATCCAGATCGCCTACGTTTTCGCATTCCCGGTTTTCGATTTTTTCAATCCAGCAATGATCGTCCTGCGACACCATGACCGGGGCATAAACGTCAAAGCACGCATTACCGCTGCTCGCACGCAATTGCTCAAGCAATGCCCCGTAAAACAACGCTTCCCGGTTGCTGCGGGGTTTGTACACCAGTGATCGGTCGCCGACCTGAACGAAGCAGACTGTTTCACCATTGGAGTGGAAGTCGCCCAGCCCCAGGACGATGGAGTCGATGCGTCGGTCGGAAAGCGGGAAGGCCGCTACGAGTCGTTCGATATCCTGGCTGAAGTGATCGATGACCTTGTAAAGATAAGCTACAGTGTCGTCGATTCGCTGAAACAACAGATCGGTCAAAACCGGGTAGGCAGCCAGGAACGGCACTAAGGCGCCTTCTGAGAACTCTCGGTTGAATGCCTGTAGATCCAGTTCGGGGCTCTCGGCGATCCGGCTGTTCAATTGGTGAACAAGCGATTTTTCGGCCAAGTATCTGATATTGGAAATGATACTTGCGCGAGCGCTGAGCAAGAAGGCTTCGACATTAATCCATTCACAAGCTTGCGTATATTTTTGGTCACTTTTGAAAACATGTTTCAGATAAACATACCAACAGGCATGAAAAAAACCAAACCCTTCGCTATCACTGTCATGCGCTTCGAAAGGCAACGAGACAAGATCGTCAACTCTTTCATCAAGCAGCGGAATAAAACAGCAACTTCCCCGATACGCATCCGATGAATAATATGCCAAATTCTTTATAAGCGCTTGTCGATCAACTCCAAAGTATCGCAGTACAGCCTTGTCATCCGTGTGCAGCAGCTCTATTGTCTTGCGCAGTGTTTCAGGGGATGGAACGGTATTTTTTGCTTTCAACTCTTTAATATTCAAATTATCGGTCAACATCGCCAAACACCCAAGACAAGCAGAGCGGGACGTGCCCGCCCTGCATGGAGATCGGTTAGCAGCAGCCTAGAACAGTACACTGCAGGGTTCCACAAGACACATTAGTGCACATTGTTTCCCCTCCGACATCTGCCTGACCAGAACTTGCATACGCTTCGAACTCGGCATCCAACTCGCCCGACAGATCCATAATTTGCTCTTGCATGGGATTTCTCCTGAGATATACATTTGTCTGAATTGACGACGGCGACTTTAGCACTTGACTGCAACACGTACAGCCGCAATTTAGAACAAAATGTAAAGCAGGACACCGCATATTTCGTTACATTCAAAGGCCAATATAAAATAATTACACCGCTCTGGAATTCAACGAACTCGACACGCAAACCCTTACAAACCTCACCCCATCATAAACCTGACACACAACAAATCTCGCACCATCAAACAGCAAATAAAACAAACGCCTTCAATAAAAAACCTATTTAAACTGGCGTCCCTGCCGCCATTACTGCCCGTACTTTTTTAATCCGAGACAACTCGCGCAAAACCTTCGCGAATCTTTTCTTCCGGTAAATCGTCGGCAATAAACACGATCACACTCTCACGCGCTTCGCCCTCGGCCCATGGGGTGTCCCAATCGAAACCGTAAAGCTTCAGCACGCCCTGAAACACCATGCGCCGCGGTTCGCCAGCGATGTTCAACACGCCTTTGTAGCGCAGCAGTTGTTTGCCGTGGTCTTCCAGCAGCTCGTTCATGAACTCGCTGAGCTTGTCGATATCCAGCGGCTTGTCGCTACGCAGCACAAGGCTGCTAATGCGGTCGATGGAGGGCGCCTGGCTTACCGGACGCAGACTCACGCCACCGCCAAGGTCAGCATTGAGATTGAAACCACGTACGTCGAGCATTTCGGCCAGGTCGATCTTGCCGTGATCGACCACACGGATCGGAGCCCGACGATTGATCCGGGTCAGCCGCTCGCTCAATGCGTTGAAGGTCGGCTCGTCCACCAGATCGCGCTTGCTCACCAGCAAGCGGTCGGCGAAGCCGATCTGGGCCTGGGCGATGGTCTGTGTCAGGTGGGTCTCGGCGTGTGCCGCGTCCACCAGGGTGATGATGCCATCGAGGATGTAGCGCTCTCGCAATTCTTCGTCGATGAAGAAGGTTTGCGCCACCGGCGCTGGATCGGCCAGGCCGGTGCATTCGATCACCAGCCGGTCGAACACGATGTCGCCGCCGTCGAGGCGCTCGAGCAGCAGGTACAGGGCCTTGGTCAGATCGGTGTGGATGGTGCAGCAGACGCAGCCATTGGACAGCGTCATCACTTGTACCGGCTCGTCGCCCAACAGTTGGGTATCGACGCCGGCGTCGCTGAATTCGTTTTCGATCACGGCAATTTTAAGGCCGTGCTCGGCTTTCAGCAGGTGGCGCAGCAAAGTGGTTTTACCGGCGCCGAGGAACCCGCTGAGGATTGTTACCGGGATAGGGGGTAGCAAAGGAAGGTCTCCCATACACTGAAAAAACTGTAGGAGCCTGGCTTGCCAGCGATGGCGTCCTGAAGATCGCTATCGCCGGCAAGCCGTGCTCCTACAGTGGTGTGTTACCTAAGCGTGGTGCTTCAACAGCACTTCGGCCCACCCTTGCCACCGTAACGGGCTTCCTGACGTTCGCGGAAGAACATCTCGTAGCTCATCACCGG
The DNA here is from genome assembly GCF_004307605.1 of Pseudomonas sp. Sample_24. Classification (NCBI taxonomy): domain Bacteria; kingdom Pseudomonadati; phylum Pseudomonadota; class Gammaproteobacteria; order Pseudomonadales; family Pseudomonadaceae; genus Pseudomonas; species Pseudomonas sp. Sample_24. The sequence continues at coordinate 549 of NZ_RCNW01000511.1, read as the reverse complement.
TTTGTCCGGGTGTTTGGTTTGCATGTGCTCGACATAGTTGTCGTAGTCGGGCATGCCGACCATCAGGCGTGCGGCCTGACCGAGGTATTTACCGAGGCGACTCAGGTCATTGAACATGCTGCAAATCCTCGATTACGCATCCGGCAATGCCTGGAAGGGCGACTCTTTATCCGTGCGTTCTTTTTTACCCCAGGCGGCGATGCCGACCTTGAGCGCATAGAACAGGATGCTGAACACCACGAACAGGAACAGCGCGGTCAGCGTTGCGTTGGTGTAGGCGTTGAAGATCACGTGCTGCATCTGAGTGATGTCCTTGGCCGGGGCGAGGATCTGGCCGTTGGCCAGGGCATCGCTGTATTTTTTCGCCAGGGCCAGGAAGCCGATCGCCGGGTTGGCGTCGAACAGCTTGATGAAGCCCGCCGTCGTGGTGCAGATCAGCAGCCACACTGCCGGCAACATGGTGACCCAGACATAACGCTGGCGTTTCATTTTGATCAGCACCACGGTGCCGAGCATCAGCGCGATACCGGCCAGCATCTGGTTGGAGAT
>NZ_RCNW01000246.1:3199-5645 GCF_004307605.1 Pseudomonas sp. Sample_24 | reverse complement strand
TGAATGTTGATCGCCTTGCCGTCGAGTTTGCGGCACAGCTCCGGCGACAGCACCTGCATGTAGCGCGCAAGGATCACCAACTCGGCACCGGACTCTTCGATTACCTGCCACACCTGACGCTCTTGCGACGGTTTGTCGTTCGGGTCGAGCGGGAAGTGGTAGTAGGGAATCTGGTGCCAGTCGGCCAGCGGTTTCAGGTCCGGGTGGTTGGAGATCACGGCGGCAACGTCCATCGACAATTGGCCAATGCGCTGGCGGTAGAGCAAATCGTTAAGGCAGTGATCGGCCTTGGAAACCATGATCACCACTTTCGGCCGGTAATGCGGCGGCGTCAGTTCAAAGGTCATGCCGAAGGATTCACCGCGCTCCTGCAAACCGGCGCGGAACGACTGTTCGTCGAAGCCGTCCGGCTGACGGAATTCCACGCGAATGAAGAAACGGCCCGAGAGCCGATCATCGAAGGAATGGTGTTCGGTGACGTAACAGCCCTGCTCGAACAGAAAGCGAGTCACCGCGTCCACGGTGCCGAGCACGCTGGGGCAGTCGGCGGTCAAAATCCATGTATCTGGGGCGCGGCTCATAGTGCGGTGACTCCTGCTACAAAAACCAGTAAACAGAGCGAACCCTGTGGCGAGGGAGCTTGCTCCCGCTGGGTCGCGCAGCGACCCCAAAACCAGCTACCGCGATCCTTCAGCAGGAACGCGGGCTCAGGATTCACGACTGCTTCGCAGCCGAGCGGGAGCAAGCTCCCTCGCCACAAAAGCAGTCGTGAGCATGGCGTCAGGCCTGAACGCTCAGCCCGTACTCGGCGCAAGCATCCTGCAACCACAACCACCAGTAATCCGAGAAGCTGCGACGGATCAGCAGTTCCCAGGTGTCTTCGCCGGTATGGCGGATCACCAGTTGCGACTTGGCGAACACCGTGCCGACAGCCTTGCCCACCGGGAAGTTGTTCGGGTGCACGTCGTAGCTGGTGGATTTCATCAAAACCTGGCGCACGTTCGGACCGCTCAGTTCGAGGATCTGCTGACCACCGCTGACGTTGACGATCTGGATGTGCAGGTCGCCCAGCGCTTCGCGCAGTTTTTGCTCGGCGGCGAATTCTTCGCCGGTCGGCACGATCAGCAGCCACTCATCCGGCCCCATCCATTGCAGGCTGGTTTCGCCTTTGACGATGACGGTCAGCGCGCCCGGCAATTCGATGCCCAGGGCTTTGTGCACGCCAGCGGCGAACGCGGCATCGTGGCCATCGCCACGGATAGTCAGGTGGCCGAGAAGTTTTTTCTCACGCACGGTCACGCCGGCATTCTTGCGACCTTTGCCCACCAGGCTGGCGAGGTCGGCGTGATGCAGCGACGACTCGGCCTTGGCCCCAGTGGTTGGGCGTTGTTGGTAAACATTGGCTGCGGTCATAAAGCACCTTTCCTGAATTCTTGCATGTTGATCGTTCCCACGCTCTGCGTGGGAATGCCGCCATGGACGCTCTGCGTCCGCTCTTTGGACGCGGAGCGCCTCTTTTCAGGGACGCGGAGCGTCCCGGGATGCATTCCCACGCAGAGCGTGGGAACGATCGACTGTGGTGTTACACGTTCTGGCGTTCGCCTTTCGGATCGAAGAACACCGAAGAAACGATTTCCGCCTCGATCACGCTGCCATCCGCCAGCGGCGCAAACACGCGCTCGCCCATACGGTTCAGGCCGCCCTTGACCACGCCCATGGCAAACGAATAGCCCAGGGAGTTGTGCGCGTAGCTGGAGGTCACGTGGCCGACCATGGTCATCGGGATCGCCTGCTTGGTGTTGAACACCAGTTGCGCACCTTCCGGCAGCCATTTGTTCGGATCGATCGGCTTGAGGCCAACCAGTTGTTTGCGCTGATCACGCACACAGTCTTCACGATTCATCCCGCGCCAGCCGATCCACGAGAACGGTTTGGTGCGACCGACACACCAGCCCATGTTCAAGTCGTCCGGCGTCATCGAGCCGTCGGTGTCCTGACCGACGATGATGAAGCCCTTCTCGGCCCGCAGCACGTGCATGGTTTCGGTGCCGTACGGCGTCAGGTTGTACTTCTTGCCGGCGTCGACGATTTTTTCCAGTACACCCATCGCATAGTCGGCTTGCACGTTGACTTCGTACGACAGCTCACCGGTAAACGAGATCCGGAACACCCGCGCCGGCACGCCACCGACCAGACCTTCTTTCCAGGTCATGAACGGGAACGCTTCGTTGCTCAAATCGATGTCAGTGACTTCGCTGAGCAGCTTGCGACTGTTCGGCCCGGACAACGTCATGGTCGCCCAGTGATCGGTCACGGAAGTGAAGTACACCTTCAGGTCCGGCCATTCGGTCTGCTGGTAGATTTCCAACCATTGCAGCACGCGTGCAGCGCCGCCGGTGGTGGTGGTCATCACGAAATGGTTGTCGGCCAGGCATGCCGTCACGCC
>NZ_RCNW01000246.1:0-3099 GCF_004307605.1 Pseudomonas sp. Sample_24 | reverse complement strand
ACCGGCGTGTAGTTCGGACGGAACATGGTGGTGCCCATCTGCGGGATGGTCACGTTCAGCGAGCGGGCGGCGATGGCCAGGCCATTGACGTTGCCAAGCTTGCCCTGATCGGTGCCGAAGCCCAGTGCGGTATAACGTTTGACGTGCTCGACCGACTCAAAGCCTTCACGGGTCGCCAGTTCGATAGCGGCGGCGGTGACGTCGTTTTGCAGGTCGACGAATTGCTTCGGAGCCCGCGCGGTGTTCTTTTCGTGCGGCACCTGGAACAGCGCCAGGGTCGGTTCTTCGAGACGCGCCAGGGCTTTGGGCAAGGTCGCTTCGACCGGACCGAAACCGGCTTCGCTGGCCGCGCGCACGCCACCTTCAAAACCATCGGCCAGGGAATCACCAAGGCCATAGACGCCATTGATACCGCCGACACATACACGTTTTTGCGGAGCTTCGCCCGGTACGAAACCGAGGATGTCTTCACGCCAGATCGGCTTGCCGCCCAGGTGCGATGCCAGGTGCACCACCGGGCTGTAGCCGCCGGAGCTGGCGACGATGTCACAGTCGAGCCATTCGCCAGGGCTGGTGACTTTATGTCCCTTCACATCGATCGCGGCCACACGGGCTGCGGTCACACGCTTGGTGCCACGAGCTTCGATCACGGCGCTGCCAGTGAGGATACGGATACCTTTGGCGCGCGCTTCTTCAACCAACGCACCACGCGGATTGCTGCGGGCGTCAGCGATGGCGACCACTTGCAGGCTGGCGTCGAGCCAGTCCAGTGCCACGCGGTAGGCGTGATCGTTGTTGGTCGACAGCACCAGTTTCTTGCCCGGTGCCACGCCATAACGACGCACGTAAGTCGAGACAGCGCCAGCCAGCATGTTGCCCGGCACGTCGTTGTTGCCGTAGACCAGTGGACGCTCATGAGCGCCGGTCGCGAGTACGACGCGCTTGGCGCGAACACGGTGGATGCGCTGACGCACCTGGCCAATCGGTGCGCGGTCGCCGAGGTGATCGGTGAGGCGCTCGTGAATGGTCAGGAAGTTGTGATCGTGGTAACCGTTGACCGTGGCGCGCGGCAACAGCAGCACGTCCGGGGTGTTCTTCAGCTCGGCGATAACGCTGGCGACCCATTCCACGGCAGGTTTGCCGTCGAGGCTTTCGCGGGAGTCGAGCAGGCTGCCACCGAACTCTTCCTGTTCGTCCGCCAGGATCACCCGGGCACCGCTGCGCGCAGCAGCCAAGGCTGCCGCCAAACCAGCAGGGCCGGCGCCGACGATCAGCACGTCACAGTGCTGGTTCATGTAGTCGTAGGTGTCCGGATCGTTCTCGGTCGGCGAGCGGCCAAGACCGGCGGCCTTACGAATGTATTTCTCGTACGTCATCCAGAACGATTGCGGGTACATGAAGGTTTTGTAGTAGAAACCCGGTGGCATCAACTTGCCGCCGACCTTGCCGAGAATCCCCATCATGTCGTTGTTCACGCTTGGCCAGCCGTTGGTGCTGGTGGCGACCAAACCTTGATACAGCGCTTGCTGCGTGGCGCGTACGTTGGGAATCTGTGTGGCTTCGGTGGCGCCGATCTGCAAAACCGCGTTCGGCTCTTCGGCACCGGCGGCGAAGATGCCGCGCGGACGGGAATACTTGAAGCTGCGACCGATGATGTCGACGCCGTTGGCCAGCAGTGCAGCGGCCAGCGAATCGCCTTCAAAGCCTTTGTAGCTCTGGCCGTTGAAGGTGAAGCTCAACACTTTGTTGCGGTCGATCCGTCCGCCGTTGGACAGGCGATTGATCTGGCTCATACCTTCTCTCCCAGAGCCGTGCTGGCCGCTTTCGGGCTATCGGTCTTGTCGGTGAATTGTGGCTTGGTGCCGATCTTGTAGGTTTCGAGAATCTCGTAGGTCACGGTGTCGCGGGTGGCGTTGAAGTACTGACGGCAACCGGCGGCGTGAATCCACAGTTCATGGTGCAGACCGCGAGGGTTGTCGCGGAAGAACATATAGTCGCCCCACTCCTCGTCGGTGCAGCTGTTCGGATCCAGTGGACGCGGGATGTGCGCCTGGCCGGATGCGTGGAATTCCTCTTCGGAGCGCAGTTCGCCGCAGTGAGGACAGAAGATATGCAACATGGGGATTTCTCCTGTTAGTGGGCAACCGCAGCAGCGCCGTGTTCATCGATCAACGCACCGTTGTGGAAACGGTCGATGGAGAAAGGTGCGGCCAATGGGTGCATTTCACCCTTGGCCAGGCTCGCGGCAAACACGTTGCCCGAGCCTGGTGTTGCCTTGAAGCCACCGGTGCCCCAACCGCAGTTGAAGAACATGTTCGGTACCGGCGTTTTCGAGATGATCGGGCAAGCGTCCGGGGTGGTGTCGACGATGCCGCCCCACTGACGGTTCATGCGCACTCGCGACAGCACCGGGAACATCTCGACGATGGCCTGGATGGTGTGCTCGATCACCGGATACGAACCACGCTGGCCGTAGCCGTTGTAGCCGTCGATACCGGCGCCGATCACCAGGTCGCCCTTGTCGGACTGGCTGATGTAACCGTGTACGGCGTTGGACATGATCACGCTGTCGATAATCGGCTTGATCGGCTCGGACACCAGCGCCTGCAGCGGGTGCGATTCGATCGGCAGACGGAAACCGGCGAGCTTGGCCATGTGTCCGGAGTTACCGGCAGTGACCACGCCGACGCGTTTGGCGCCGATGAAGCCCTTGTTGGTTTCAACACCGATGCACACGCCGTTCTCCTTGCGGAAACCGATCACTTCGGTCTGCTGGATCAGGTCCACACCCAGCGCGTCGGCGGCACGGGCAAAACCCCAGGCCACGGCATCGTGACGGGCGACACCGCCGCGACGCTGGACGGTCGCGCCCATCACCGGGTAGCGGGTGTTCTTCGAGCAGTCGAGATACGGAATCTCGTCGGCCACTTGCTTGGCATCGAGCAGTTCGCCGTCGACGCCGTTGAGGCGGTTGGCGCTGACCCGACGCTCGGAATCACGGATGTCCTGCAGGGTGTGGCACAGGTTGTAGACGCCACGCTGGGAGAACATCACGTTGTAGTTGAGGTCCTGAGACAGGCCTTCCCACAGTTTCATCGC
>NZ_RCNW01000153.1:0-928 GCF_004307605.1 Pseudomonas sp. Sample_24 | reverse complement strand
TTGTCCTGCCAGGCCAGCGACAGCTGAGTGACCACTTTGCCGGTGCTCAGGTGCAGCTGGATTTCTTCGCTGGTCAGGTCCTGACGCTTGCAGCGCACAATGCCGCCGTCTTCGTGGGTATCGCGTAGCTCGCACTCGTCCAGCACAAAGAAATCGTCGGCGGCTTTCTGCGTGGTGACCCATTCGGTCATGGTCGCGGTCGGCGACATCTTCACCGTCAACGGGCGCACTGGCAGGGTGCCAATCACTTCACGCAGGGTCGACAGCAGGTCTTCGGCCCGTTTCGGGCTGGCCGAATTGACGAGGATCAGGCCCTGTTTCGGCGCGATGGCGGCGAAGGTCGAGGAGCGGCGAATAAAGGCACGAGGCAAGAAGGCCTGGATGATTTCATCCTTGATCTGGTCGCGTTCTTTCTTATAGACCTTGCGCATTTGCTCGGCTTCGATCTCTTCGACCTTTTCCTTTACCGCGTCCCGCACGACGCTGCCAGGCAGAATACGTTCTTCCTTGCGCGCGCTGATCAGCAGGAAATCTCCGCTGACATGTACCAGCGGCGCATCCTCGCCCTTGCCGAACGGGGCGACGAAACCGTAGGTGGTCAACTCCTGGCTTGCACATGGGCGCGCCAGTTTGGTGGCCAGTGCAGTTTCCAACGCCTCGGCATCAACAGGCAGATCTTGGGTCAGGCGATAGATAAGCAGGTTTTTGAACCACATGGGGTGAGTCTCTCCTTTATACAAAGGCGGGCATTATTGTCCTCCGTGTGCCATAGGCCAACCCTTCTCTAAGCCTTTGGAAGGCATCAGAAAATTAATTAAAAAAGTGCTTGCCAGAGGTAGGGTCGCTCCGTAGAATGCGCGCCACACCGAAGCGAAGGGTGATTAGCTCAGCTGGGAGAGCGTCTGCCTTACAAGCAGAATGTCGGCGG
>NZ_RCNW01000125.1:0-930 GCF_004307605.1 Pseudomonas sp. Sample_24 | reverse complement strand
TGGATATCCCGTTCGGATACAGCTCGTTGGTGGTCAAACCTTCCGGTTCGATGAAGACCTGGTGGCTTTCCTTGTCGGCAAAGCGATGGATCTTGTCTTCGATCGACGGGCAGTAACGCGGGCCGACGCCTTCGATCTCACCGGCAGTGGAATACATCGGCGAACGATCGAGGTTCGCGGCAATGATTTCGTGGGTGCGGGCGTTGGTGTGAGTAATCCAGCAACTGATCTGCCGGGGATGCTGTTCCTTGTTGCCCATGAACGACATTACCGGGATTGGCGTATCGCCGGCTTGCTCGGTCATCACCGAGAAATCCACGGAACGGGCATCGATTCGCGGCGGTGTACCGGTTTTCAGGCGACCGACGCGAAGCGGCAATTCACGCAAACGGTGCGCCAGGGCAATCGACGGTGGATCACCGGCACGGCCACCGGAAAAATTCTGCAGGCCAATGTGGATAAGTCCACCGAGGAACGTACCGGTGGTCAAAACCACCGAATCGGCAAGAAAACGCAGGCCCATTTGCGTGACTACGCCACGCACTTGCTCTTGTTCAACGATCAAGTCATCAGCGGCCTGTTGAAATATCCACAGGTTCGGCTGGTTTTCCAGGATTTCGCGGACAGCTGCCTTGTACAGAACCCGGTCTGCCTGAGCACGGGTTGCGCGCACGGCTGGGCCTTTGCGGCTGTTCAACACGCGAAACTGGATGCCACCCTTATCGGTAGCGATGGCCATCGCGCCGCCAAGGGCATCGATTTCCTTCACCAGATGGCTTTTACCGATGCCGCCAATGGCCGGATTGCAACTCATGGCACCGAGGGTTTCCACGTTATGCGTCAGCAACAGGGTTTTGACCCCCATACGTGCTGAGGCCAGTGCTGCCTCGGTACCGGCATGACCGCCGCCGATGACGATCACTTCAAAAC
>NZ_RCNW01000171.1:0-5709 GCF_004307605.1 Pseudomonas sp. Sample_24 | reverse complement strand
GGGAAATCCAGGGCGACGATGATAGGAGTCTGGCAGGCGGACATGAGTGGGCTCTCAGGCAAGTCGAAATCGGCGCGCATTGTAGCGGAACCAGCGGCGCTGCGGGACCCGATGATCGGTAAATCGTTGATCGCGCTCAGGCAAGCCAGCCATTTTTTGCACAACGCGGCCATGGCGGCGAGTCAATAACGCGTTAGGGTTGTCTTCGCCCCGCAAAAAAAGGCGCAGCGCGAAGACCAACCGAATTTCAGTTGAGGGTTTGTCCCTCAACTCTGGATCGCCCCAGAGGTAATCCGGGCAGACCGCTGACTCAGCGTTTGCGCAAAATCACGCTACCGATCGAGTAACCGGCGCCGAACGAGCTGAGGACCGCCAGCGAGCCGGCCGGCAGGTCGTCCTGGTTCTTGTGGAACGAAATCACCGAACCGGCAGAACTGGTGTTGGCGTAGGTATCGAGAATCACCGGCGCTTCCTGTTCAGTGGCATCGCGTCCGAGCAGCTTCTTCACGATCAGGTGGTTCATGCTGAGGTTGGCCTGGTGTAGCCAGAAACGCTTCACATCGCTGACGTTGAGCTGGTTTTCCTGCAGATGCTCACCGATCAGCTCGGCCACCATCGGGCAGACTTCCTTGAATACCTTGCGGCCTTCCTGGACGAACAGTTTGTCCTTGGCACCGATACCCTCTTCCGCTGCGCGGTTGAGGAAGCCGAAGTTGTTGCGGATGTTGTTGGAGAACTTGGTCAGCAGCTTGGTGCTGACGATGTCGAACTGGTACTCGGACGTGGCCAGGTCAGCGCGTTCGATGATCACGGCGGTGGCCGCATCGCCGAAGATGAAGTGACTGTCGCGGTCGCGAAAGTTCAGGTGACCGGTGCAGACTTCCGGGTTGACCATCAGGATCGCCCGGGCCTGGCCCAGTTGCACGCTGTTGGCGGCCGTCTGGATGCCGAAGGTCGCTGAGGAGCACGCCACGTTCATGTCGAAACCGAAACCCTGGATGCCCAGCGCTTCCTGAACTTCAATGGCAATGGCCGGGTAGGCGCGTTGCAGGTTGGAGCAGGCGACGATCACGCCGTCGATGTCCGCGGCGGTCTTGCCGGCGCGTTGCAAGGCTTGTTCGGCAGCGCCGATGGCCATCTGGCACAGCACCGACCATTCGTCATTGGAGCGTTCCGGCAGGCGTGGTGCCATGCGTTGCGGGTCGAGGATGCCTTCCTTGTCCATGACAAAGCGGCTCTTGATGCCGGAAGCCTTTTCGATGAACGCTGCGCTGGATTCGGTCAAGGCTTCGATTTCGCCGCGTTCGATAGCGTCGGCGTTGTCGGCATTGAATTGAGCCACATAGGTATTGAAAGACTGCACCAGCTCTTCGTTGGAGATGCTGTTGGCCGGGGTGTACAGGCCGGTGCCGCTGATGACGACGTTATGCATGGTCGTTTCTCTAATCTGTTCAGGCAGAAAGCATTGGCACCGTCGTACCAATACACAAAGGGTCTATTCCCATCCCGGGGACGCAAACCTGGCATCGCTTTATTCAGGCCTGCCCGCAGCGGCGAAGGCTCAAAACCGCGGGGCCGGCGTTTATAGGCGCGAAGTTTGCCATAAACCTTGGATTTTGGCGCCTTTTTGCTGGATGAACCCTCTGTTACAGCCGCCAGAATAAACCTGTGGGAGCGGCGGTGCGACGTTTCGACTTGCCCGCGATGACGGTGTATCAGGGCACACCGTTGGCGACTGACACGCCTTCTTCGCTGGCAAGCCAGCTCCCACAAGTTATTGCATCCGCCCCGGCCTACGGCTCGACTTGCGCCCACTGCTTGTTCAGGCGTTTGTCGGAGATCGGCACCTTGGTCCCCAATTGCTGGGCGAACAGCGAAACCCGGTATTCCTCGAGCCACCAGCGATACAGCTCGAGCTGCGGATCGCGCTTGCCTTCCTGGGTGTGTTTGTTGGCGCGGGTCTGGTATTGCGTCCACAGGCCGGACAATTCGCCACTCCATACCCGGTCCCGTTGCACCTGGGCGCCGATTTTTTCGAAGCGCTGCTCGATCGCCTTGAGATAGCGCGGCAACTCTTTGAGCCATGGCATCGGTGTTTCGCGGACAAAGCCCGGATACACCAGATGACTCAACTGTTGCTTGATGTCGTTCAGGGCCACGGCCTGTGCCAGGTCGATCTTGCCCTTGAAGCGTTTTTGCAGGCCATGCCAGAGTTTGAGGATTTCCAGCGTCAGCTTCGCCACCCGCTCGGCATGCTCGGTCCAGGCGCCACGCTTGCGCTCGGCCAGCGACGCCAACCCCGCGCCGTCACGGGGCAACGGGTCTTCGCCCTCGAGAATGCAGCTGTCGAGGCTGGCCAGCAGAATGTCTTCCACCAGTGCGTCGACGCGGCCCATGTCGCGGTACAGCAGGCCCAGTTCAGTCAGGCCCGGCAACTTGCCGCGCAGGAACTTCGCCGGTTCGGCCAATTGCTGCAGCAACAACCGCTGCAGTGCGCGACGATGCTGGAACTCGGCTTCGGCCGGGGTCGAGAACCGCCCTTCCTTGACCGTGCCCGCCTCTTCCACCAGCGCCGGGTAGACCGTCATCGACAGCCCGGCGATCTTCTGCTGGGTTTTTTCGGCCACCGCGGCAAACACTTTCGGTTCCACCGGCTGCTGGCTCTTCGCGGTTTGCGGCACCGCCAACGCAGCCTGGCTCGCTTCGGCGAAACGCGCCGTCAGTTCAGCCAAATCGCGACCTTCGCCGAGGAACTTGCCCTGGGCGTCGACGATTTCCAGGTTCATCCGCAGATGGCTTTCGACCTGCTGCGCCGCCTCGCTCCAGGCTTCATCACTGACGCGGGCGCCGGTCATGCGCAGCAGCTCGCGCCCCAATGCCTGCGGCAATGAGCCCTCGGCAAACGTCATGCGCTGCAAGGCTGCCTTGACGAAGTCCGGCACCGGCACGAAATTCTTGCGCAAGGCCTTGGGCAGGTTGCGCACCAGGGCAATGCACTTGGCTTCGATCAGCCCCGGCACCAGCCATTCCAGGCGTTCCGGTGGCAGCATCGGCAACAGCGGCGCCGGTACGCGCAGGGTCACGCCGTCGCGCGGGTGATTCGGTTCGAAGTGGTAACTCAGGGCCAACTCCAGATCGCCGATGTGCAGCGTGTCCGGGTAATGCTGCGCGGTGACTTCACTGGCTTCGCGGGCCAGCACGTCTTCTTCGCGCATGATCAGCAGCTGCGGATCTTTCTGGCTGTTGATCCGATACCAGCTGTCGAACGTCGCGGTCTGGTGAATTTCCGCCGGCAGCCGCGCATCGTAGAAGGCGTACAGGGTTTCTTCATCGGCGAGAATGTCGCGGCGACGAGCCTTGGCTTCCAGTTCGTCGAGCTGCTCCAGCAGCTGCTTGTTGGCGGTCAGGCACTTGGCTTTCGATTGGATTTCACCGCGCACCAGCGCTTCGCGGATAAACAGCTCACGCGACACCACCGGGTCGACCGGGCCGTAATGCACCGGCCGGCGACCGACCACAATCAGCCCGAACAGGGTGATCTGCTCGAACGCCACGACTTGCCCGCGCTTCTTCTCCCAATGGGGTTCGAAGTGGTTTTTCTTGATCAAATGCCCGGCCAGCGGTTCGATCCAGTCGGCATCGATCTTCGCCACCATTCGTGCGTAAAGCTTGGTGGTTTCCACCAGTTCGGCCGCCATCAGCCATTGCGGGCGTTTTTTGCCAATGCCCGACGACGGGTGAATCCAGAATCGCCGCTGTCGGGCGCCAAGATAGTCGCCGTCCTCGGTTTTCTGGCCGATCTGGCTTAACAGGCCAACCAGCACTGCTTTGTGCAGTTTGGGATAGTCCGCCGGCTCTTTGTTGAGACTCAGCTGCATGTCGCGGCAGATCAGGCTCAACTGGCGATGGGAATCGCGCCATTCGCGCAGGCGCAGGTAATTCAGGAAATTCTTGCGGCACCAGTTACGCAGCGGACTGGCGGTCAGCGCCTGGCGCTGTTCTTCGAAACCGCGCCACAGATTGACCAGCCCGGCGAAGTCCGAGTCGGCGTCCTTCCATTGTGCGTGGGCCTGGTCGGCCGCTTGTTGACGCTCTGGCGGCCGCTCGCGCGGGTCCTGGATCGACATGGCGCTGGCGACGATCAACACTTCCTGCAAGCTGCCGAGCTTGGCCGCTTCGAGCAACATGCGCCCCATGCGCGGGTCCACCGGCAATCGCGCCAGTTGACGACCGAGCGGGGTCAGTTGGCTGTTGCGGTCCACCGCCGAGAGCTCTTGCAGCAGGTTGTAGCCGTCGCTGATGGCTTTGCCATCTGGCGGTTCGATAAACGGAAACGCAGTGACCTCGCCGAGGCGCAGGTGCAGCATCTGCAAAATCACCGCCGCGAGGTTGGTACGCAGAATTTCCGGATCGGTAAATTCCGGACGCCCGAGAAAATCTTCTTCGCTGTAGAGCCGTACGCAGATGCCCGGCTCGACCCGTCCGCAACGACCCTTGCGCTGGTTGGCGCTGGCCTGGGAGATCGCTTCGATGGGCAGACGCTGGACCTTGGCGCGATAACTGTAGCGGCTGATGCGCGCGGTGCCGCTGTCGATCACGTAACGAATGCCCGGCACAGTCAGCGAGGTTTCGGCGACGTTGGTCGCCAGCACCACGCGACGGCCTGGATGCGACTGGAAAATCCGTTGTTGCTCGGCTGGCGACAGCCGCGCGTACAACGGCAAAATCTCGGTGTGCTTGAGCTGGGCCTTGCGCAGCATGTCGGCGGCGTCGCGAATTTCGCGCTCGCCCGGCAGGAACACCAGCACGTCACCAGGACTGCGTCGTTCACTGCGCTCATAAGCGGCGATTTCGTCGAGAGTCGCGAGAATCGCTTGATCCACGGTCAAGTCATCCTCGACGCGGTTGCCCTCTTCGTCCTGTTCCAGGGTCAGCGGGCGATACCAGGTGTCCACCGGGAACGTTCGGCCGGAGACTTCAACAATCGGCGCATCATCGAAATGCTTGGAGAAACGCTCAAGATCAATGGTCGCCGAGGTGATGATGACTTTCAGGTCTGGACGGCGCGGCAACAGGGTTTTCAGATAGCCGAGCAGGAAGTCGATGTTGAGGCTGCGTTCGTGGGCCTCGTCGACGATGATCGTGTCGTAGCGTTCCAGATAGCGGTCGTTCTGGGTTTCCGCCAGCAGGATGCCGTCGGTCATCAGCTTGATCAGGGTATTGGAGTCGCTTTGATCCTCGAAGCGCACCTGATAACCGACCAACGCGCCCAACGGTGTGCCCAGTTCTTCGGCGACCCGACTGGCGACACTGCGCGCAGCGATCCGCCGCGGTTGGGTGTGACCGATCAGCCCGTGTTGGCCGCGACCGATTTCCAGGCAGATTTTCGGCAACTGGGTGGTTTTGCCCGAACCGGTTTCGCCGGCGATGATCAGCACCTGATGCTTGAGCAGTGCCTCTTTGATTTCGTCGCGTTTGGCGGCGATCGGCAGGCTGTCGTCGTAACGAATCACCGGCAGGCTGGCGCGGCGGGCCAGCACCTGATCACTGGACGCCTGCAGGCGCGCCACCCATTGGGCCAATTTGGCTTCGTCGGGTTTCTTGCGCAGCTCAAGCAACTGCCGCCGCAGCCGGTGGCGGTCGGCGAGCATGGCGTGATCGAGGTTTTTCAGCAGTTTGTCGATGGAGGGCGATTCGTCGGTCATCGGG